>DAOUIX010000102.1:0-12400 GCA_034423235.1 Chloroflexota bacterium
CGTCTGGCGAGCTGCCGCCGGCGCGGGCGTCATCCGCGCGTACCTGGCGAGCCTCCTGCTGATGGCCACGGTATCCGGCGCGTCCGCGCTCATCATCCTGGTCTGGCCGGAAGGCGTTTACGGCCTGGTCTTCGGCGACCGCTACCCCCCCTACGTCGAATTGCTCCCCCTTTACGTTGCAGCCGCCGCGCTCCTGGCCATCGCTGCGGTGACCGCCAGTCTGCATATCGGCGCGGGACACCTGCGCGTTTGGATGGGTCTGGCCGTCATATTGGTCGCAACGGTCAGCGGCTACGCGTTCGCGCACGACTCGCCGCGCAGCGTCCTCACCGTCCTGCTGGTCGGCACGGCCATTGCCGCCGTCTACCTTGTAGCGGAGGCGATCGCCCTAGCCCATCACAGGCGCACGGCGGCCATCCGGGCCGAACGTCAGGGCGCGGACGTACCCTCGCGCCCGTAGTCGTCGACCAGCCGCACCACGTCGTTAGGGTGAGGCGTCGAGACTTCCAGCACACGCACGTCCCCGTGCGGCGCCTCGTAGCGATGCACCTTGCCGGTATGCACGCGCACGCTGGCGCCCTCGTCCAGATCGCGCGTCTCCAGCGTATCGGCCGAGTCACCGACGACTAGTCGCAAACGCCCGTCCAGCACGAAGATCGTCTCGTCCTTTGCTTCGTGGTACTGGAGGCTTAACCGCGCGCCGGCATTGATCTCGATGATCTTGCCGATGTACAGCTCCGTGGACGCGTAGATCACCTCGCGGCCCCAAGGCTTCGCAACGGTGGTGACCTTCTGGTCGCTCATGTATCAGAAACCTTTACCCCGGCGGCCCGTGCGCCGATATCCAACAGCGTCGCCACGCGCTCTGCCGACGTGGTTTCCGTGTAAATCCGCAGCAGCGGCTCGGTTCCCGAGAATCGGATCAGAAGCCAACTCTCGTCGTCCAGGTAGTACTTGAACCCGTCCATCTGATTGCGGCGCAGGACGCTTGACCCGTCGATGGCCTCCGGCGTCCAGGCCTGCACCCGCGCCTCAATCTCGGCTCGTTCCTCGGCTGGGAAGTCCAAGTCGTACCGCGCGTAGTGGTATTCGCGGCCCAGCTTCTCGAACAGTAACGTCACGAGTTCCGTGGGCGTCTTGCCTTCGCGGGCCATCAGGTCCAGGAAATAGAGCCCGGCCACCACGCCGTCGCGTTCGGGCATGTGCGGCTGAAATACGTACCCGCCGCTTTCCTCGCCGCCCAGCACGGCGTTGAGGTCTCGCATGGCCGGCGCCACGAACTTCATGCCGACGCCGACTTCCTCGACATGCACGTCGTAGTGCTGGCCCAGACGTTCCAGCATCGACGAGGTTGTCAGCGTCTTGACCAGCGGCTGGCGAATGCCGGCGTGCTCCAGGAAGTAGTACGCCAGCAAGCCGATGGTGCGCAGTTGGTCCACGAATTCGCCTCGCTCGTCCACGACCCCCAGGCGGTCGCCGTCGCCATCGGTCACGATGCCCACGGCGGCTGACGTGTCCTGTACCACCGCCGCAACCTCATCAGTCTGCGGCGGGATTGGCTCCGGGCGAGCAAGACCGGGAAACCGAGGATTCCACTCGCTGTGGATTTCCGTGACGTCGAGCCGCCCGCCCTCCAGGATGCGCGGCAGCCACCCGGCGGCCGAGCCAAACATCGCATCCACCACCACCCGCATGTCACGGGCGCGTAGCGCGTGAAGGTCCACCAGGTTGGATACCTGATTCAGGTACGCGGCGTCCGGGCTGAACGGCCGCAGCAGCCCGGCTCGCTCGGCCGTCGTGACATCCAGGAAACGCACGGCGTCACCGTCGACCTCGGCGACTGTGGCCTCGATCTGGGCCAGCGCCGCGGGGTCCACGGCCGCTCCGGTAGCCGTGCGAATCTTGAAGCCATTGTCCGCCGGCGGGTTGTGGCTGGCGGTGATCATCACCGCCCCGGCGGCGCGTAGATCGGCAGTGCTGAAAGCCGCTACCGGCGTCGGGCAGGGCACGTTCACGAGATGCACGGGGATGCTGTTGCCAGCCAACACCGACGCCACATGCGGAGCAAAGCGCTCGGAACCGAAGCGGCGGTCGTACCCGACCACGATGCCGTTCTCCCAGCGCCAGTTGCGCCGCACGAAGGTCGCGAACCCCTGCGCGACGCGGCCGACATTTCGGAACGTGTAGTCGCCGCCGATGACGGCGCGCCAGCCATCAGTCCCGAAGCGGATTGGCGTTTCGGCCAGAATCGACATCCTAGGTTCCTGTCCTGTCCACAGTCTGGCGGGCCTCGGCGAGTGCGTCCCTCAAAGAATCGTCCATGGCGATGCGGGGTCGCCAGCTTGTGTCCTCGCGGAGGCGGGTGGCATCGCCGGCCACGACCGCACCGTGACGTCCAAGCGGCAATTTGCGCTCTTCGTTGATCTCGGCATCCACCCCGCCGATTCCAATCAGTCGCTCCACGATCTGCCGAAGGGGCCACGCCCGTCCCGTAGCCACGTTGTAGACCTCACCCGATTGCCCACGCTCGGCCGCAGCCACGATGGCCTGCGCCACGTCGCGCACGTCCACGTAGTCGCGGGCGCCCGCGAGGCTGAAGGTCGGCACGACCGGTTCGGCCCGGCCGTCCAGAATCGCCGCCACCGCATGCACTTGGCGGCCAGGAAAATACTCGGCCGAGCGTCCCGGCCCAACGCTGCCAAACAAGCGCAACCTCACGACATCCATACCGTCGGACAGATGGTATTGCAGCGCCTGCAGATCGGCTGCTGCCTTGGTCGCCGCGTACACGGAAGCCGGCCGCAACGGAGCTTCCTCGGTGACTGGCTCGCCGGACTCGATCCGACCGTAGATCTCGGAACTGCTCATGGCCACCAGTCGCGCCGACGGCGTGTGCCGAAGCATGGCCTGGATGAGGCGCGCCTGACCCAACACGTTTATGTCATACGTGCGTAGCGGATTCGCCTCAGCCTCGCCGGGGTTGGCCATTGCGGCCAGGTGCACGACGACTGACGGCTTGACATGCGCAATCGCATCGTTGACCTGCCCGGCATCGCGCAGATCGAGCGCTACGAGGTCGCGATCAGGGTCACCGCCGTAGGTGGCCGGCACGACACGACGACCAGAGTCACGAAGCGCCGCTACCGCGTACGAACCGATGTATCCGGTCGCTCCGGTGACTAGAACCTCACCCGACACCTCGTTCGCCAGAATCAGCGCGCGCTGCGGCCAGCTGCGATTTCGGCGTGCGCGAGCTCATCGGCCACGACTTCAACGTCGGCGTCCACCATGATGCGGACCAGTTCCTGGAAAGTGACCGACGGCTCCCAGCCCAGATCGTTGCGTATCGCCGAGGGATCCCCGATCAGGCGATGCACCTCGGCGGGCCGCAGCAGATCCTCGCTGACCGTGATGTGATCCCGGGCGTTGAGTCCAAGGTGGCTGAACGCCAGTTCAGCAAACTCGTGGCCCGAGTGCGTCTCACCGGTTGCCAATACATAGTCTCGGGGCTCGTCCTGCTGCAGCATCATCCACATGCCACGCACAAAGTCCGGTGCGTACCCCCAGTCACGGCGCGTGGACAAGTCACCGAACGGCACGCTCTGCACCACTTCCTGATGCACGCGCGCCGCTGAGTAGCTGAGCTTGCGCGTGACGAACTCGAGCCCGCGCCGCGGCGACTCGTGGTTGAAGCAGATGCCCGAGCAGGCGAACATTCGATAGCTTTCCCTGTAGTTGATCGTGATCCAGTGGGCGTACAGCTTCGCCACGCCGTACGGGCTTCGCGGATAGAACGGCGTCGACTCGCTCTGCGGCCATTCCTGCACCTGGCCGAACATCTCGCTGCTTGAAGCCTGGTAGAACTTGATCGTGGGATCCACCGCGCGGATGGCTTCCAGTACGCGGGTCGCGCCCAGCGCCGTTACCTCACCCGTCAGCACCGGCTGCCGCCACGAGGCGGGAACTAACGACTGCGCCGCCAGGTTGTACACCTCGTCGGGTCGGTGCCGCTGCATGATCTCGATCAATGAGTACTGATCGTGCAGATCGCCTGGTTCCAATACCAGGTCGTCCTGGAGATGCTGGATGCGGCCATTGTTCTCGGTACTGGTGCGACGGACGACGCCAACGACCTTGTAACCCTTCTCCAGCAGGAACTCCGCCAGATATGAGCCATCCTGGCCGGTAATGCCCGTAATCAACGCGCAGGGCATGCACAACCCCTGTTCAAGAAAACCCGCTCGCAGTGTACGCGCGGCGCTTGTACAACAGCCGCCCCTTGCTCATCGTGACGCCAGGATCTTGCTGATGAGATCAGGTTCGTGACCTCGCAAGGCGCGTCTCCCAGCCCGCTGGCGGAAGTTGCCGGGCCGAACGACATCGCAGCCATCGTAGGCGCCGGTGGCAAGACCGCCACCATGTTCGCCTTGGCCAGCGCGTTGGCGGAGTGCGGCCGGCGTGTGGTAACAACCAAATCCACCACCATTCACCGGCCCTCGCTGGCCCGCTCGCCCAAGTTGCTCGTGTCGCCGCCTGATCGCTGGCACGCCGATCTTCCGCTGGCGCTGGACGAGCATCCCGTGATAACCGTCGTCACCGCCGCTCCCACACCCCGACGCTACAACGGCATCCCGCCCGATCTCGCACCCGACCTGCTGAACGTTTCGGGCGCCGACGTCCTGATCGTGGAAGCCGACGGCGCGCGCCGCCGCCTGCTCAAGGCACCGGCCGCCCACGAACCGGCCATGCCAGCCGGCGCAACCCTCACGATGCCCGTGGCCTGCCTCGCCGCCGTCGGTCGCCCCTTGGCCGAGCGGCATGTCCACCGACCTGAACTCGTCGCGGAGATCCTGGGTGTCGAGGTTGGTGCTCCGCTGACCGTCGACCACGTTCTCAAGCTGCTGCTGCACCCGCGGGCCGGCCGAAAATCCGCGCCTGGGACCGCCCGCCTGTGGCCGGTCCTTACCGCTACCGATAAAGCCGCGCCGGACCAGCTCGCCTCGCTACGCGCCGCGCTCGACGCCCACCAGAAAGTTACCGGCTGGATCGAAGCCGATACCGACGCAACCTACCGTGCCTACCGCAGCAAACTCAGGTCGCGACTTTGAGCGCCGGTACTGGTTTGCAGACGGGCGCCGTCATCGCTCCGGCCGAAGATTCCTGGGCCTTGACCGAAGTGCGCCACAATGCGGGCAGTCTGCTCGTCTGGAGACCAACTCGCTGATGGCTACTTCCATCCAACGAATCGACATCAACTTTGACCGCCTCCTCGACACCTTTGTCGCCCTGCTCTCCGTGGACAGCTATTACGGGGACGAAGAGCGCGTGGTGGCCGTCATCAAGCCGCGGATGGAGGGGTTGGGGATTGCGTGGCGGTCGGACCCGCACGGGAACCTGATCGGGGAGTGGCCGGCGCGGGGGAGGAACGGCGAGCCGATCATCCTGAACGCACACATGGACACGGTGCGGCCGACGCCGGAGATGACGCCGGTGGTGAAGGACGACGGGGTGTACTCGGACGGGTCGTCGGTCCTGGGCGCGGATGACAAGGCTGGGGTGGCGGCGATCATGGAGGCGGTGCGGGCCTATCACGAGTCCGGGGAGCCGCACGGGCCGGTGGAGTTGCTGTTTACGACCGGGGAAGACGTGGGGCATATCGGTTCGAAGGCTTTCGACCCCAATGACGTGGTTGGGCGTCGCTGTTACGTGCTGGACGCGGGCGGGCCGGTGGGGAACGTGGTGATGCGGGCGCCGGGGCAGCGGCGCTTCAACTTCACGTTTCGAGGCAGGGCGGCGCACGCCGGGGTGGAGCCCGAGCTGGGGGTCAGCGCGATCGGGATGGCGGCGCGGGCGATCGACCGGATGCCGCTGGGCCGGGTGGACGAGATCACGACGGCCAACGTGGGGATCATCTCCGGCGGCGAGGCTTACAACATCGTGGCCCCGGAGGCAAAGGTGACGGTGGAGACGCGCAGCCTCTCGGAGGAGCGGCTGGAGCTGCAGGTGGCGGACATCGTGGGCGCGGCGGAGCAGGCGGCGGCGGACTTTGGCGGCGAGGTGGACATCGAGACGCACACATTTTACACGGCCTACCAGCTGGACGAAGGAATTCCAGCGGTGGAACTGGCGGACGCGGCGATTACGGCCGCGGGAATCGAGCCGCAACACGTGAGCACGGGCGGCGGCAGCGATGCGCATGAGTTCAACGAGAAGGGCATCACCTCGGTCTGCCTGGGCATGGGGTACATCGACGTGCATTCGGTGCGCGAGTACATGCCGCACGACCAGCTGCGGGCGATCACGAAGGTGACGACGGAGTTGATCCGGCTGGCTTGACCGGTACACGGCTCGACCGGCCAGCGGCGGGTGGTGCGGGTGCTCGGCGGACTAGGCCGCCGCCTCCTTTTGTTGCGGTCCGTTTCGCATGCCGACGATCAGGCCTTCCAGCACGCCTTCGAGGCGGGCCTGGCCGCGTTCGAGCGAGGCCAGGCGCTGTTCGACTGCCGCGCCCTGGGCCTGCAATTCGGCGACTTGCGTCTGCAAGGTGGCAACCTGAGTCTGCAACGTGGCGATTTGGGACTCCACAACCGAAAGGCGCGATTCCACGGCGGCGAGTTGCACCTTCATTTCGGCAAACTGCACTTCCAGCGTTGCGAATCTCGCTTCCAGCCCGGAAAACTGTCCTTCGAACCCGGCGAACTGCGCTGTCAATTTGGCGACATGTGCTTCGAGGGCAGCTTGACGGTCTTCGAGCCGATCCATGCGGCGGCTCAGCTGCACCCACATGCCGGCGATCAGCGCCGCCAGCGCAACGCCCACGCCGAGAATTCCGATCAAGTCCGGCGTCACGCCGCAGACTCCTGACCCGCCCGACTATGAACGTTAGATCCCTATCGGCATTCTATCCCCAGGGCGCGCGGGCCTCAGCTTGCGCTGTTCGTGCCGTTCTCCAGCAGGGCGTACTCGTAGCTGTCCTTCAGGGCGAGCCAGGAGGCTTCGATGATGTTGGTGGAGCTGCCGACGGTGCCCCATTCCCGTGATCCGTCGGTGGACTGGATGAGGACGCGCACGCTGGCGTCGGTGGCCGAGGCGGAGTCGAGGATGCGGACCTTGTAGTCGACCAGGTGCACTTCCTGCAGGGCCGGAAAGAAGCGTTCCAGCGCCTTGCGGGCGGCGTGATCCAAAGCGCTCACCGGTCCATTGCCTTCGGCGGCGGTGTGGAACATCTCCTCGCCGACGCGGATCTTGACCATGGCCTCGGAGAGCATCTCGCGGCCGCCGCGGGTTTCGGCCAGCACCAGGAAGTCGACGAACTCGAACGGCGAGCGGTAATCGGCGCGCAGGCGGCGCAGGAGCAGCTCGAAGGAAGCCTCGGCGCCCTCGAACTGGTAGCCGCGCTCCTCGAGGTCCTTGACCTTGGCCAGCGCCTCGCTCACGCCGGCGTCGTCGGTGCTCAAGCCCAGGCCGCGCGCCCGTTCGGCGATGTTGCTGCGGCCGGCCAGTTCGGAAATGAGGATTCGGCGCTCGTTCCCAACCGTCGCCGGATCGATGTGCTGATAGGCCTGCGCGTGCTTGCGCATCCCGCTGCCGTGGTAGCCGGCCTTGTGGGCGAAGGCGCTGAGGCCGACATACGGCATGAAGGCGCTGGGCGGGGTGTTGGCCAGTTCGCCCACATAACGGGATAGCTCGGTGGTCTGGCGCAGTTGCTCTTCGGTCACGCACTGGTGGCCGAGCTTGAGTTGCAGGGTGGGAATGAGCGTCGTGAGGTTGGCGTTGCCGCAGCGCTCGCCGAATCCGTTGACGGTGCCCTGGACCTGCTGGGCGCCGGCGGACACGCCGGCCAGCGTGTTCGCTGCGGCCAGGTCGGCGTCGTTGTGCATGTGGACGCCGATCGGGACTGTCGTCCAGGCGCGCGCCGCTCGGGTGGCCTCGGTGACCTGGGCAGGCAAGGCTCCACCATTGGTATCGCAGCAGATGATCCAGTCCGCGCCGGCCTCCGCGGCGGCTTCGACGCAGGCGTGCGAATAGATTGGATCCTGGATGAAGCCGTCGTAGAAGTGCTCGGCGTCGACGATCACTTCGCGCCCGGCGGCTTTCAGGTGGGCGACCGTGTCGCGGATCATCGCCAGGTTCTCGTCGGTACTGGTCTCCAGGACCGTCTCGACCTGGAAGCGCGAGAACTTGGCCACGATGGTGACGGCGGGGGTTTCGCAAGCCAGGAGCGCGGCCACGGTGGGGTCGTCGGCCACGTCGCGGTCCTTGTAGCGCGTCGCGCCAAAGGCGCTGATGCGGGCTTGCCGCCAGGGAATTTCGGCGGCGCGCCGGAAGAAATCTCGGTCCTTGGGATTTGATCCGGGAAAACCGCCCTCGATGTAATGGACGCCATAGGCGTCGAGCCGCTGGGCGATGCGCAGCTTGTCCTCAGTTGAGAACGAGATGCCTTCGGTCTGCGCGCCGTCGCGCAGGGTCGTGTCGTACAGCGAAAGTTGCATGGGAATCGGCCAGGTGTCTGCGGGAACTGGTTCGGTTACGCGCGGGTCGGCTCGCCGGCCTCCCGCGAGACGATGAAAACGGCTGTCAGCCGGCGGCGGGGCCCTCGATGCGGGCAATGACCGCCGCGGTCATGGACGTTGTGTCCACGAGGCACGCACCCTCCTCGCCGATATCGGGCGTTCGGAACCCGTCGTTGAGCGTGTGTTCGACGGCCGTCTCGATAGCCGCGGCCGCCTGTGGCTGGTCGAACGTGTGGCGAAACAGCATCGCCACGCTGAGGATTGTACCCAACGGGTTGGCAATGCCCTGGCCGGCGATGTCAGGGGCGCTGCCGTGGACCGGTTCATATAGCGCTCGCCCTTCATCACCCAAACTGGCGGAGGGCAGCATGCCCAGCGAACCGGTGAAGACGCCGGCCTCATCACTCAGCAGATCGCCAAAGGTGTTTTCGGTAACGATGACGTCGTATTCGGTCGGTTGGCGAACCAGGGCCGCGGCGAAGGCGTCGGCCAGCATGGTGTCGTACTCGATGTCCGGGTGCTGAGCCGCCACGTCGTTGGCGATTTCGCGCCAGAAGCGTCCGGTGACCAGCACGTTGAACTTGTCCACAGACAGCACCTTGCGCCGACGGCCGGCCGCCCATTCGAAGGCGCGCTCGACGATGCGGCGGACTTCGCTCTCGCGATAGGCCAGGGTGTCCACGGCGCCGCGCTCGCCGCCGATAAAGCGCATCTCCTTGGGCTGGCCGAAGTACAGCCCACCGATGAGCTCGCGCAGGATGACCATGTCGGTCCCGCGAACCACCTCGGGGCGGAGGGGCGACTGGTCGACCAGCGCGTCGTACACCCGAATGGGTCGAACGTTGGCGTAGAGTTCCAGACCCTTGCGCAGCCGCAACACGCCTTCCTCCGGGGTGAACTCGGCATGCGGGTCCTCCCATTTCGGACCGCCCACCGCCGCAAGCAACACGGCGTCCGCGTCAAGGGCGTCCTGAAAGACCTCGTCGGTGCAGGGCTCGCCGAAGCGGTCGATGCTGTTGCCGCCAAGCGGGCGCTCCAACTGCGTGACACCCACGCCGAAGCGCGAGGCGGTGTGATCCAGCACCTCAGCGCCGGCCGCCATCACCTCAGGCCCGATGCCGTCGCCCGGGGTGACGACGATGCGCCAGTCCTTCACCGAGCGGGCCAGCCGGTGATGTAGGGCAACCGGTCGTGGACGGCGCTGATGGCATCGTCGGACTCCAGCAGCGACGAGAGAGCGTCCCACTCCCCGCTGACAAAGGCCTCGCGGACGGATGCCGGCAACTCGGCCTGGTAGGCGGCCTGCCCGGCCGCGATCGTTCCACTACCGACATCAATCTCCAGCGCCGTCTCGGGCTCCTCTTCGATCAGGCTCTGGAGCGATTCGATCTGGGTGGCGGGCAGGGTGAGGCAGGGAATGCCGATGGTGGTGCAATTGCCGAAGAAGATCTCGGCGAAGCTCTCGCCGACGATGGCCTCGATGCCCCGGCGCATGAGCGCCTGCGGCGCGTGCTCGCGGCTGGAGCCCGAGCCGAAATTGCGGTTGACCACCAGGACACTGGCGCCGGTAAAGCGGGCGTCGTCGAACGGGTGCTTCCCGTTGAGCTGCCGGCGTTCGTCTTCGAACGCGTGCGGACCCAACGTTTCGAACGTGATCTCGCGCAGGTAGCGCGCCGGGATAATCCGGTCGGTGTCGATATCGTTGCCGCGCACGGGAACGCCGGTTCCGGCGACGTGGGTGATGCGTCCGTCGTCAGACATCGTCAGCCCCCTTTAGCCCGTGGCCAGCGCGCGCACGTCGGTCACTTCGCCGGCGACCGCAGCGGCGGCGACCATGGCCGGGCTCATCAGCAGTGTCCGGCCCAGCGGACTGCCCTGGCGGCCCTTGAAGTTGCGGTTGCTCGACGAGGCGCAGACCTGGTCGTTGACCAGCTTGTCGGGGTTCATGGCCAGGCACATGGAACAACCGGCGTCGCGCCATTCGAACCCGGCGGCGCGGAAGACGTCGTCCAGACCCTCGGCCTCGGCCTCGGTTTTCACCTGCTGTGAACCAGGCACGACCAGGGCCTTGACGTGCGCGGGCACGCGCCCGCCTTCGGCAACCCGCGCCGCTTCGCGCAGGTCGGAGATGCGGCTGTTGGTGCAGGACCCGACGAAGGCCACGTCGATCGGCGTTCCGGCAATAGGGGCGCCAGGCGCGAGCTTCATGTGGTCCAGCGCGTCCTCAATGGAGCGGCGTTCCAGCCCCTCCACCGACTCAGGTGATGGGATCAACTCGTCCACGCCCAGGACCTGGCCCGGGTTTACGCCCCAGGTCACCATCGGCGCGATCGACTCACCCTCGATGTCGACCTGGTCGTCGAAGGCGGCGTCCGCATCCGAGGCCACATCGCTCCACCACCAGCGGGCGCTGTCGAAGTCGTCGCCCTTCGGGGAGTATTCGCGGTCTTGCAGATAGGCGAAAGCAGTCTCGTCGGGATTGACGTAGCCGACGCGTGCGCCGCCCTCGATGGACATGTTGCAGACGGTCATGCGCTCGTCCATGGACATGGCGTCAAACACGTCGCCGGCGTACTCGTAGGCATAGCCGACGCCGCCCTGCACGCCCAGCCGCCCGATGATGGCCAGGATCACGTCCTTGGCGAACACCCCGTCCGCGAGCTTCCCGTTAACGGAGATGCGCCGGCACAGAGGCTTGGCCACCGAAATGGTCTGGGTGGCCAGGACGTCGCGCACCTGCGACGTGCCGATGCCGAATGCAATGGCCCCGAAGGCGCCGTGCGTGCTGGTGTGGCTGTCGCCGCAGGCGATCGTCATGCCCGGTTGGGTCAGGCCGAGTTCCGGCCCGATCACGTGCACGATGCCCTGGCGGCCGGTGGAGCGGTCGAAGAAGGGGATTCCGGTCTGTTCGATGTTGCGCTCGATCGCTACAAACATCTGCTCGGCCATCCCATCCACGTAGGGGCGGGTGGACCCGTCCGTGGGGATGATGTGGTCCACGGTGGCGAAGGTGAGGCCGGGATAGCGTACGGATAGCCCGCGCTCGGCCAGCATCTGGAAGGCCTGGGGACTCGTGACCTCGTGCACCAGGTGCAGGCCGATGAATAGTTGGGACTGCCCGTTCGGCAGTTCCCGAACCGTGTGGGCGTCCCAGACTTTGTCGAGCAGCGTTTGGCCCATGTCGCCTCCTAGATTCCGGGAACGCCCGAAGCGTCGGCCAGCAAGGTGGCCTCGGGGGTTGTCGACCAGCCCTTGCCGAGCCCGGCCATCAGGCGGTTCAAGGCGTTGACGTAGGCCTGGGCGCTGGCGACCAGGATGTCGGTGTCGGCGCCGTGGCCGCTGAAGGTTTTGCCGTTGCTCTCGATGCGGATCGTTACCTCGCCGATGGCGTCAATGCCCTCGGTTACGGAATTGATCGAGAACTCCGTGAGCTGGTTCGGCACCTTCACCAGGCGATTGATCGCCTGATAGATCGCATCCACGGGACCGGTGCCGATACCGGCGTCGACGTGCTCCTCCCCGTCATCCGACCGCAACCGGACCGTCGCGGTCGGCATGGCGCCCGTGCCGGTGCTGACCTGCACGTGCAGCAACTCGAACGTCTGGTGGAACGCGCGGCGCTGCTCGTTCTGCACGATGGCCTCGAGGTCACGATCCGTAATCGTCTTCTTGCGGTCGGCGATCTCCTTGAAGGCCTGGAAGGCGGCCTGGAACTCGTCGTCGGCCAGCCGGTATCCCATCCGCTTGAGGCGGTCGCGAAACGCGTGGCGGCCGGAGGTCTTGCCCAGGACGATGCTGCTCTCGTCCAAGCCGACGTCGGACGGATCCATGATTTCGTAGGTGGTGCGTTCCTTCAGCATCCCGTCCTGGTGCAGGCCGGACGCATG
>DAOUIX010000103.1:0-8600 GCA_034423235.1 Chloroflexota bacterium
CGCGAGCGGCTGCGTACGTGCAGTTTCGACCCATCGTCTACCAGCGGATACCCGGGATTGAAGTGGAAAAGAATCATTGCCGGCTCGGGCTCGGATCCCAGGTTCGTCACCTCGTCGTGAATCCGTATCGACGTCGATCCCAGCGAACTCGAGATGCGCCGCTTCAGTTCAAGGTTTTCGCCGAATAGCGCGGCCTGACGCACCCGGCCCTGCACCCACATCTCGTACTCGTCGCCCCGCCACTCACCATCAGCATGAACATTGGAGGCGGCCAGATTTGAGAGGCGCCCGTGCAGACCCATGTCGGTGTACATCCGGTCGGGGTCGACGGCCGGGTCGCCGACGTTGTCAAGGCCGCCGGTGACCAGCAGGCCCAGCACGGTGCTGCGCACCCAGCCCCAGCCTTCGGGTTCGTAGTACGCCCCGTGCATCTCGCCGGCGGCGCTACGGAAGCCCAACGGAATGTCGTTGAACCAGGCCCCCGAGATGTCGAGCGCGCGGCCGGGTATCACCGTGAAGCGCAGCCCTGAGCCTGTGTTCACGTCTACCACGGACAGCCCGTCGCCGGCGCCGCCGTCCAAGCGGTATTCGCGCACGCCGCCGACTTGCGAAACGTCTCCCACGCGCGCCATTAACTCGGCGCGGCTGATCTGGCGACCCCACAGATTTGGCATGTCGGCTCTCGGCTGGCGGCTAGCGGGCGGCGCCCATTGTAGGCGGGAGGACTCTACGCGCCTGCCGGTGCTCGAGTGGCCGATCGCTCCCAGCCGAGCGCGACCAGGAGCAGAAGTGCCGAGATCAGTCCCGCGGTCCCGAGCCAGCCCATGCCGGCGCCACCCACCAGCAGTGGACCGGACGCGAAGCTGCTGAACACGCCGACGACTCCTATCAAGACTTCGACCCGCCCTTGAATCCGGGCACGAACGTTCAGCGGTACTCCGCGCGCCAGCATGGTTGAGCCGGCCACGAAACAGGCATTCCAGCCGTAGCCGAGGAAGAACATGGCCGGCAGCACGGTGCCCACGCCGGCGTCGAACGCAGCCAGCGCGCTGGCCAGCATCAGCAAGACCGCGCCGATCAGCACCATCGGCCGCGGCCCCAGCAGGTCCACGAGGCGCCCTGTCAGCGGCGCCAGTGCAAACATGCCGGCCACGTGCGCGGTCATGGCCACCGGAACCGCCTCGCCCAGGTCCGCATAGCTGTCCAGGTGCAGGGGGATGACCACCATGATCAACGTCATCACACCCTGGCCGGTCAGCATCGCCAAAATGCCCAACTGCACCCGGCGATCGCGCAGCACCCCGCGCAGGTCCGGCGGCTGGCCGTCCGCTGGCGGCGCCTCCGGCGTCGGGTCGGCCACGTCGCGCGGATCGGGGCGCACGAAGGCCCAGGTCACCAGCGCCGAAAACAGCAGCAGCCCGGCTGCGGCGAACCAGGGTCCGGCCAGCGGAGACAGCCCGCCCGCGCCTGCCAATTCCTGCGCATATCCACCCAGCAGCGGCCCGCCTAAGGCGCCGGCGGTGGCGCCCCAGACGACGATCCCAATGGCGCGACCGCGACGACTCGGCTCGTAGACCTCAGCGGCGACGTAACGCGACATGTCGCCGCCCGCCCGCGCGACGCCCATCAGCAGCGACCCGACCAGCAGCAGCCAGAACAAGCCGGCCGCAACTGCCAGCGCGGCCGTCGCAGCGCCCACGGCCCCCAGCGCGTAGCTGCCGGCTATGGCCGGCCGCCGCCCAAACACTTCCATGGCGCGGGCGATCGGCGGCGGCCCGATGGCCCGGCCAACCATCGAAACCGCGGCCGGCAATCCGGCCAGTTCCGCGTGTCCGCTGAGCTCTTTGCCAGCGATGGTGAGCACGATGAACCCGGCCAGATACCCAACGCCGATGCTGCCGCGCGCCACGAATAGCGCGCCGACGATGCGGCGCCGGCCGGCCTCGCTGATTGCGGGTGACGCCGCAGGCGTGCTCATGAGTTGGACGGGAGTCTACGCGCCGGTCCGCCTGCCGCGCCCGCTAGGCTGTCCCCGGCGTATCTGCGGGGAACGAGTCGATGAGCGAGCAGGACGGACAGGTAGCGCTGGTGACGGGCGGCGCCATGGGCATTGGCGGCGGAATCGTGGAGTCGTTCGCCGCCGCCGGAGCGGCCGTGAGCGTGGCCGACGTGGACGAAGCAGCAGCTCGCAGCCTGGTCGACCAACTGCGAAGCAAGGGTCAGCGCGCCAGCGCGGTTATTGGTGACGTCAGTTCAATCGCGGACGCCGAGCGTATGGTCGAGGACACCGTGGCCGAGTACGGCGGCCTCGACGTCCTGGTGAACAACGCCGGCATTCAGCCCACGGCTTCGTACATGACGGCCGAGGAGATGGACGAGGCGACGTGGGACCGCATCATCGACATCAACCTGAAGGGTCAGTTCCTGATGTCCAAGTTCGCGATCCCGCACCTGCGGGTGCGCGGCGGCGGGACGATCATCAACATCGCCAGCGTGCAGGGGTTGCAGTCGCAGCCTCAGGTTCCGGCCTATGCCGCCAGCAAGGGCGGCAGCCTGTCGCTGACCCGCAACATGGCGCTGGATTTCGCCAAGGACAACATTCGGGTGCTGGCCATCAACCCGGGCACGATCGACACGCCGCTCGCGCGAGGGGCGGCTCGGGCGTTTGGCGACGAGGACGAAATGCTGAACCTGTGGGGACGCTCTCACCCGCTGGGCCGGGTCGGGAAGACCTCCGAGATCGGGGCCGTGGCGGTGTTCCTGGCGAGCGAGGGCGCGTCGTTCATGACCGGCGAGTTCGTCAACGTGGACGGCGGCTACATGGCGCTGGGCGCCTGGGCGGCGGGGACGGACTAGCTACTCGACCAGTCAGTCGACGATCACCGTCTCCCGACTCGGGGCGCCAATGCGTTCCAGGCGGCGGCGAGGTCGCGGTTTGCACTGAAGCTCCCGTAGAGCGCGGCCCACATGTCGTCGACCGCAGCTTCGGCCGCCGCTTGATCGCCTCTGGCCAGGGCCTGCTCCAAGGCCGAGATTCCTGCACGCTGAGTCTCGGCGGCGGCCAGCGCGGCCTGTGCCGCTTCGTCGGCAGCCGCCGCGTGCGCGGTGGCCAGGTCGCTGATGGGAGGCGGCGGAGTTTCGGCATCCATCGCCGCACGCTCGGAAGTCGTCGACCCGCCGTAGCGGGGCGGGAGCTTGGCACCGTTCTCGTCCCACCAGGTGTGCGTGGGGTCGATGTGGGGGGTGACGGAGAGGTACATCGTCATGGTCGAGTCGCCAACGCAGCGGACGAGGTGGATTTCATCGCGGTCGGCGAAGCAGAGCTGGCCGGGGCCCAGAATTTCGCTGTGACCCTCGATAACGAACTCGGCCTGGCCGTCCAGGATCAGAAAGATCTCCGCGCCCAGGTCGTGGCTGTGTGGGACGTTCTCCTCGCCGGGCTCCATCTGGAGAAACCGTGCGCGGATGTCGGGTTGGATGATCAGGTTCTGGATGTCGGTGCGTGAATCAAAGACTCGAAAGGCCATGCTCAACCTCCGCCGGCGAACGACGCTCGCACGATGTCGCGAACGAGCGTCAGGTGGTCGATCAACTCGGTGCCAGGCGTATCGGGTGTACGACCTGACGTGATGGAGTCGTGGAAGTGCTCGAGTTCGCGCTTGAACGGGTTCTCGTGCCAGGAAAGTTCGCGGCGGGACGGTGCGCCGTCGGCGTCCGGTTCCTGCACGACCGCCGTGGTCGGCAGACCGCGGCTAAACCCGGTCGGGAAGGAGACGATGACGCGCTCGGAGCGTGCGTGCACGGCAAAGGTCTCCTCGAATGCCCAGAGGTCGGGCAAGTCGATCCAGGTCAGCACGGCGCGTATGCCGTCTGGATAGCGCAGCGTGGTCGTTAGCCCGCTGCCTTCGCGCCATATTTCAGTGCTGAGGACCGCCTCCGGTGGACCGAACATGCCGTGCAAGACGCTGATGTCGTGGATCAGGCTTCCGTTGACCATCTGATAGGCACGCACGAGCTCCGCCGCCGGATCGTCCAGGCCCAACGCCTCCGCAACCAGCGCGGTGTCCGCTGCGCCCACGCGAGCCAGGACCTCGTCCGGCAGATTGGCCCGGTGAAAGGAGAACTCGGCCATATGCAGGTCGTTGGAGGGGTGCAGGTGGTTGATTTGGATTAGGCGGACGTCGTGCATGGCCTTCACGCGGCGGGCGGCGTAGGCGTAGCTGGGTTCGAATCGCTTGGGGTACGCCACCATCAGGACGACGCCAGCCGCCTGGCACGCCTCGATCATGGCCCGGGCCTCGCGCAGCGTGGTGCAGGCCGGCTTTTCGACCAGCACGTGCTTGCCCGCCGCCGCCGCGGCCAGGACCTGCGGCGCGTGGGATCCGGAGGAACAGATCAGCACCGCGTCGATGTCGGAAGCCACCAGGTCGCGGACGTCGGTGAAGCGGGCATTCTCCGGCACGTGGAAGTCGTCGCCGACCTTGCGGAGCAGATCCGGCGCGATGTCGCAGATGCCGCCGATTTCGAAGCGGTCGCGACCGTCGCGCAAATGCGGCAAGTGCTGGATCTGGGCAATCGCGCCGCAGCCGACGACGCCCACTCGTAGACGGGTCACTCGCGTTCTCCTGCTCCCGCCACGTGGCTCAGCCTAGAACGGACAAGGCAAGGCGTCGACAAGTCAAGAGGTGCAAGCGTTGACACTGGAGCGTTCCCCCGTTGACGATGTCTGCGTGGGACTCCACGAGGCGCTGACATGCAACGTGTAGGGCTGCTGGTTCCCTCGGTCAATACGGTGGTGGAGCCCGAGTTTTGGCGGCTGACGCCGCCGACCGCGAGCGTGCATTCGGCGCGGATGCGTAACTCGACCTGTGATGTCGATGATTCTCGCCAGATGCTGGCGCATGCCGAGCGGGCGGCGGACGAAGTAGGGAGCGCGCTGGTTGACGTTGTGGCGTTCGCCTGCACGGCCAGCAGCTTTGTGGACGGACGCGATGGGGAGGCCGCGCTGCACGACTTGATTTCGTCGGCCGCCAACGCACCGGCCATTACAACGTCCGGCGCGGTGGCCGAGGCTCTGAAGTCACTGGGCAGCCGCCGGGTGGCGCTGTATACGCCCTATCCGGCCGAGTTGAACGATCACGAGGAGGAGTTCCTGGCCACGCACGGCATCGAGACGGTGTGCGCGTACGGAATGGGCATCGCCGCAGCCGTGGAGATTGCCGACGTGACATCCAGCGAATTGCGCGACTTCGTGGACGCGCAGCCGCCGCCGGCCGAGGCGGACACCATCTTTCTCTCGTGCACCAACATGGCGACCTTCGAGGTCATCCGGCCGCTGGAGGCTGCGTACGGGGTGCCGGTGGTCAGCAGCAATAGCGCTACGTTCGCGGCTGTTGCGCGGCGGCTTGGGTGGGAGATTCCGCCTGTGCTGGGAGCGTTGGCCGGACGAGCGGCGGCGGCCGCTCTCACGTAGCGACCCGCAGCTTGAAGGCCGACGGCCCGGACTCTGGCGGCCTGCGCGCGGCTGCGGACGTTGGTGGGACGTTTACCGACTTGGTGGCGGTGGACGCCGAGGGCAGCGTCACGCGGCACAAGACGCTGTCGACGCCGCCTGACTTCGAGTCTGGAGTGCTGGCGGGGCTGGAGGCCTGCTGCCGAGGCTCGCTCGAGACGCTGGCCAGCCTGTTGCATGCCAGCACGGTGGCGACCAACGCCATTCTCGAGCGACGCGGGCCGCGGACTGGCCTCATTACCACCGAGGGTTTCCGCGATGTGCTGGAGATTGGGCGGCTCCGCTATCCGCGGCTGTATGACCTGAGCTGGTCGCGGCCAGAGCCGCTGGTGGAGCGCCGGTTGCGCCTGGGCGTGCGAGAGCGCATGGCGGCTGACGGGACGGTGGTGAGGCCGCTGGACGAGAGGAGCGTGGCCGCGGCGTTGGACGTGCTGGCGATGGCCGACATTGAGGCCGTGGCGATCTGCCTGCTGAACTCGTATGTGAACGGTCGGCATGAAGTTGAGGTCGAGCGACTGGTGCGGGAGCGGCTGCCCAAGGCTGCGGTGTCCCGCAGTTCGGCGGTGCTGCCGCTTATTCGGGAGTACGACCGCTCCAGCACGACGGTCATCAACGCGTACCTGCAGCCGGTGATGGGGGAATACCTCGGACGGCTGGCCGAGGCGTTGCAGGATGCGGGCTCGCGGGCGCCGATCCTGATGTTGCAGTCCAGCGGGGGCGTGATGCCGGCGGCGGAGGCGGCGCAACTGCCGGCGTTCTGCCTGGAGTCGGGTCCGACGGCCGGCGTGCTGGCGGCTGCCCAGCTGGCCCGAAAGCGCGGGCTGGACCGGGTGCTGGCGTTCGACATGGGGGGAACGACCGCGAAGGCGTCGGTGGTGCTGGACGGCGCGCCGGCCATCGCGCCGGAGTTGGAGCTTGGGGGCGGCATCAGCTCGGGGACGCGGCTGACGCGCGGCTCGGGGTACCTGCTGCGGACGCCCACGATCGACCTGGCAGAGATCGGGGCGGGCGGCGGCAGCATCGCAAGGGTGGATCACGCCGGCGGTCTGTCGGTGGGACCTGACAGCGCGGGCGCGGACCCGGGTCCGGCGTGCTACGGGCGAGGCGGAAGTGAAGCGACGCTGACGGACGTCAGCGTGGTGCTGGGTCACTTCAGTCCCTCGTCGTTGCTGGGCGGGGACATGTCGATCGACGCGGAGCTGGCTGAACGCGCGGTGGCGCAGCATTTGGCCGGGCCGTTGGGCAGCGACGTTGCGCGGGCGGCGGACGCCGCGCGGCAGGTGGCGGCGGCGGAGCTGGCGCGGGCGCTGCGGGCGGTGACGAGCGAGCGCGGTGTGGACCCGGCGGCCTTCACGCTGGTGGCCTTCGGGGGCGGCGGTCCGGGCATGGCGGCGGCAGTGGCCGACCTGCTGGGGATCCGGCGGGTCCTGGTGCCCGCCGGGCCGGGGGTATTCAGCGCGACCGGTCTGCTGGGCGCCGACCTGCGCTGGATGGCGACGCACTCGCCGCTGATTGACCTGGGCGCGGCCGATGCAGGCAGCCGGCTGGACGAAGCGCTGGGCTCGTTGCGCGAACGCTGCCTGGCGCTGGCGGCGGCGGGTGGATATCGGGGCGCCGACCTGGACATCGAGTCCGTGGCCGAGTGCCGGTACCGGGGGCAGTCGTTCGAGATTCCGGCGGCAGTGCCGGAAGGTCGTGTTACAAGGCAGACGCTTGACAGCATCCGCGACCGGTTTGAGGCGCTGCATGAAGCGACCTATGGGCACCGAGATCCGACGAGCCCGGTGATCGCGGCGGTGCTGCGGGTGAGCGCGGTGCGGGGGAACGAGCCGGTGGCGTTGCGCGAAAGCCAGGAGCGGAGCGAGCAGCGGGTGCAACGGCGGGCGTGGTTCGAGGGACGCTGGCGCAGCGTGCCGGTGGTGCGCCGGGGCGACTTGGGGCGGCGGCCGACGTTGGGTCCGCTGATCGTGGAGGACTATGACGCGACCACCGTGGTTCCGCCGGGCTGGCGATGCTCGCGCGAGGCCGACGGGGCATTGCTGCTGGAGGCGAGCCGATGAGTGCGCGGCGGCGCGCGGTGGATCCGGTGCAGCGGGAGCTGTACCGGCATGCGGTGGCGGCGCTGGTGGACGAGATGGCGGTGGCGATGGTGCGGACGGCGCGGTCGACGCATCTGAAGAACTCGATGGACCTGTCGTCCGCGCTCTGCGACCCGAAGGGGCGGCTGATCGCGCAGGGGCTGACGCTGCCGCTGCACCTGGGGTCGGTGCCGGATGCCATGCGGGCTTTCATGGCGCGGTTTGGCGGCGAGATGCGGCCGGGCGACGTGTACGCGCTGAACGATCCCTATACCGGCGGCACGCATCTGCCGGACATCTATACGGCGCAGCCGGTGTTTCGGAACGGCCGGGTGATCGGGCACGTGGTGACGATTGCGCATCACGCGGACGTCGGTGGCAAGACGGCGGGCGGCAACGGGTGCGACGCGACGGAGCTGTTCCAGGAAGGCATCTGCCTGCCGCCGGTGCGGCTGATGGACGGCGGCGAGCCGGTGGAGCACGTGTGGCGGCTGTTGGAACGGAACGTGCGGGTGCCGGCGCAGGTGCTGGGCGACCTGCGGGCGCAGCTGGCGGCGGGACACGTGGGGGAGCGGGGGCTGCTGGCGCTGGCCGAGGAGCACGGGCCGCGCCGGCTGGCCGACCTGGGGGCGGCGGTGCTGGACTACGCCGCCGAGCGGGCGCGGCTGGCGATCCGGGAGATTCCGGACGGGGTGTACGAGTTCACGGACTACCTGGATGACGATGGGATTGATCCGGAGCCGATTCCTATCCAGGTCGCCCTGCACGTGGAGGGGGACCGGATTACGGTCGACTTCACGGGGTCGGGTGGCCAGGTGCGGGGGGCGATCAACTGCCCGATGCCGTTCACGAAGTCGGCGGCTTATGCCTGCGTGCGGTGCGCGATGCCGACGGACATTCCGAACAACGAGGGGCACTTCCGGCCGATCGAGGTGACGGCGCCGGAGGGGACGATCGTGAATCCGCGGCCGCCGGCGCCGGTGGCGGCGCGGGGGCTGACGGGGTTCCGG
>DAOUIX010000104.1:0-31306 GCA_034423235.1 Chloroflexota bacterium
CCTAGAATGCGGGCGGCGCGTGGTGGATGGGCCCGGTAATGCAGAGTTTTCTCAGATCCCTGTTTGGCGTGGAGGATGCGGCCGAGAGCCGTGAGGGCGCGGCGGCGGCGGGCGATGGGCGGGCGGTGTTTGGGGAGCACATTGTTCTCGAGAACTCAGAGCTTGAGATCCTGGGCGAGCGGTTTGCGAGGCGAGACCTGGGAGCCGGGCAGTTTCGGGCGGTGCCGGCGGAGGTTCGCGAGGAACTGGGCGGGTTCGGGGACGAGGCGCCGGATGCCTCTCGGCTGGTGCCGACGCGGGACGAGGTATTTATCCGGATCACCGCCTCGATGGCGGGAATTCTGCAGCGGATGGCGCAGATCGAGGCGAATCCGCACCTGCGGACCTTCGTGCTGCTGACCGGGCCGACGGGCTGCGGCAAGACGACGATGGTGAAGACCTACTGCCACCTGGCCAACGAGCCGTGCGTGGAACTGACGTTCAGCGGCGATACCACGCTGGCGGATTTCTTTCAGCGGACGGAGGTCGTGCGAGGCGATACGGGGCAGTCGACGGTGGCGGCGCTGGGTCCGGCGGTGCAGGCGATGTTGCACGGGCACAAGCTGCTGATCAACGAGATCAACATGCTGCCGCCGGACCTGGTGAGCGCGCTGACGCAGGCCATGGACACGGGTCGATTGGTGATCTCGGGAACGGACCTGGGGAATATCGAGATCGAGGTGCACGAGCAATTCGGGGTGTTCGCCACGGCGAATCCGAATTACGTGGGCGCCGCGGAGATCGGACGGGCGTTGCAGCGGCGGTTCGGCTGGGGGCTGGGCGCGATTCCGATGGGATTCCTGCCGGCGGACGAGGAAGCCGAGGCGGTGGCATTCGAGTTCGGGCGGCTGGAGCTGGCGGAGGCGCTGGACCTGCGGGCGAATCCGTCAAT
The DNA here is from genome assembly GCA_034423235.1 of Chloroflexota bacterium. GTDB lineage: Bacteria > Chloroflexota > UBA11872 > UBA11872 > UBA11872 > UBA11872. The sequence continues at coordinate 932 of DAOUIX010000104.1, forward strand.
CGTCGAGCGCCTGGTGGGCGTGGCCGGCCAGCTGCGCGGGCACGACGAGTTGGGCGGATCGATGCGGGACCGGATATCGACCCGCTCGCTGGTTCACTGGCTGGCGCTGGGGCATGCGACGGGGCTGCCGCTGGCGGAGATCGGGGCGCAGGCCGTTCTCTCGATCGCACCCGACGACCTGATGCAGCCCGTAGCGGAGACGACGCGGCAGGCGCTGGGGCGCGCGGTGGCCTCGACGTCGTATCCCGATGAGCTGCGGCAGGCCTTGCTGGATGTCGAGCGACCGGATGGAGGGGCGGCGGTGGCGCTGCCGCCGCCGGCACCGGTGATCGGGTCCGCGTCGGCGGATGCCGGCGCCGGCGTGACGCTGGACCTGGCGGGCGGGCGCAAAGTGCGGGTTCGAGGTCAAGCGGACGGTCCGCCTGCAATCGAGAGCGCAAATGGCACGGATGGTGTGGCCGTTGACGAACTGCGGCGGGCGCTGCGGGCGGAGTACGGACTGAACCTGGCGTCGTCGCTCGGGCACGTGCCGCCGGCCCGCAGCGTGTTGCCCTGTCTGACGGCTTCGAGCTGGCAGGCCTTGCGGCTGACCCAGGGCGCGCTGGTGGCGGGTCGACCGGTGTTTCTGCGCGGGCCGACCGGCTGCGGGAAATCGGCGCTGGCTCGCACGCTGGCGCACTTGTGGAATCTGCCGGCGGTGGAGTTCAGCCTCACCGGCGAGACCAGCAAGACGGACCTGACGGCGGCGCGGCGGCTGACGGGCGGCGCGACCTCGTGGTCGATCCAGGGATTCCTGGAGGCGGCCAGCAAGGGCCTGTTCGTGATCGTCAACGAGTACAACCTGGCGTACCCCGACGTGCATTCGATCATCAACGGGCTGTTTGACAAGGGCGGGCGGCTGCTGTTGCCGGATGGGCGGGTGGTGCACGCGCATCCGGACTTCCGGCTGGTGGCCACGGGATTCGCCGAGGGACCGGGCGTGAAGCCGCTGAACGAGGCGGTGGAGAACCGTTTTGGGGCGGTAATCCGCATGGACTATCCGCCGCTGGATGAAGAGGCCGCGATCCTGGCGTTCGTTGCCGACGAGGCCATCGACCCGGCGCTGCTGCATTCGGCGGCAGAATTGGCGGCCACGGGTCGGGCGATTCTGTCGGGCGCCTGGGACCGGGATGCGCGTCACCCGCTAAACGACGTGCCGGCCGACCTGGCCGGGGCGGCGGCCGAGCGCGTGAGCCTGACGACGGCCGAACTGGTGACCAGCGCCCGGGCCGGCGACGACGCGGCCACGTTCGTGCGCTGGCTGCGGCGGGGCGTGCTGGACGGGTCGGGCGACGACATTCGCCCGGTGCTGGAAGCGACGTTGGCCGGCTATGGCTTGGTCTGACGAAGGTCGCCTGACGACCGAACAGTTCGAGCTGGCCGGCCGCCTGATCCTGAGTGATCTGCCGGTGCGCCTGGAAGCCGGGCCGTGGTGGGCCTATCGCCCGGCGCAGGCGGTGGTGGACTACCCGCGAGCGCTGCTGTCGGAGTGGCCGCCGGAGCTTGTGGTGGCGGCGCTGGCTCACGAAGCGGCCGAAGTTCGCTTTACCGGCAAGGCTGGCGCGATGGCGACGGCGCGCTGGATCGAGCTTCACGCCAACGCCACGCTCTCGGCCGCCGCGCTGACGCTACTGGTCAACGTGGTCAACGACATGCGGGTCAACCGCCTGCAGATGGCGCGTTACCCCGGAACCGGACGGCTGTTCAGGCGCCTGTACGGTCGCGGGGTTGAGTTGGAACCGATGACGGACATGCCGGGCATTCGCGACACCGCGGGCGCGCCGCTCCATCATCAGTTCCTCGATGCGCACATACACGCGTGGACCGAGCGGCAGTGGCCGGGCGCGCGAGCGGCGCCCGTCCTGGACAGGCCGGCGGCCAGGGCCTTCGAGACCACGCTGCAGGGCGTGCAGCGTGCGGCGGCTCGCGATGAGGTTTCGGGACTGTTGGAAGAGTTGACGGAGGACGTCCTGCCGGCCTACCGATTGCTGGTTACGGCGGAGCAGGAAGCACGGCGGCAGGCGGCCGAGCAGGCCCGAAACTCGACGAAGGCTCCCGACGCCAGCGATCCGGGCACGACGCCAACCGAGGACGAGCCGGAGCCGCAGGACGCGTCGGCCGAGGAGGCGCCCGACTCGCCGACCGGCGCGAGCGCCGGCGACGAACCGGCGGAAGCCGACCAGCCTGCGCCGGCCGCAACAACGCAGCCGCTGCAGAGTCGCCGGAGAGAAGGAGCTCCAGATGCTCCGGACGATCGCGCCCCAAGTTCGGTCACGCAGGGCGAGCGGCGGCGGTGGAGCCGGCGGCAGGTCCGGGACCGGGTTCTCAGCTCAACCGGAGAATCCTGGCATCCGGGGCTCATCTCGTACCTGCGGAAGGGTCGCGGACCGCAGATCGACTACGAGGCGTTCGACTACCTGGCGGCCGTTCGCAAGCTGGAGCCGCTGATCCGGGAGTCCATTCACGGGAGCGGGCGGCGGCGCGGCCTGGCGGAGATCATGGACCGGCGGCGGCATGGGGCGGTGGATCCCTGGCGGCGTCCTCGAAAGCAGCGTCGGGGCGATACGGGTGAGATCGACCTGGAGCATCCGGAGCGGCTGATTACGGATCCGGCGTCGGCGTTCCTGCGCGGGGTGCGGGTGGCGCGGGAGGATCGCCAGCGCGACTTCGCCAGCGCGATCCTGCTGGACATCAGCGGGAGCATGGTGCAGCGCGGGTTTCCGACCAAGAAGTTCGACCGGTTGGTGGAAGCGGCGGTGATCTTTATCGAGATCCACGAGCGGCTGCGGATTCCGTACGCGGTGCTGAGCTTCAGCACGGAGGCGGTGCTGCACTGGCGATTCGAGCAAAGCGTGTGGACGGCGGCCGGAATACCCTCGGAGGCGGCCTACCGTCCGCGCGACCACAGCCCGATTGTTCGGACCATCTACACGCTGGACCACCGCGAGACCGACGACGCCGGGGCGATGCGGCGAGCGTTGACGCACATCCAGCCGCAGGCCGGATTGAAGAGCGTGATCGTGATCACGGATGGGATCAGCAGCGATCCGGCGCAATTGCGTCGCGTGCTGACGGACCTGGACCGCCGGAATCGCAACGGACCGGGCGGGCAGGCGACGAAGGTTCTGGCCTTTGGGGTGGGCGTGCTGCGCACCGAGTTCGAGCGTGCGTACATGCCGCGAATCGACGGGCGACCGCTGGGGGCATGCTTTGGCGAGATCGTGCACGACAGCCAGTTGCTGCCGACGTTGATCCGGAACGCGGTGGATCAACGGATTCGGGCGGCTTAGCGGTTCGAGTGCGAATGACCGAAGATGAGGCTCGAGAGCGAGCGAACGCAGAAGGGCCCCCGACGTGATGACGCGCTTGCAGCAGGGCCGTCCTGAAGACCCGCAGCACACGCAAGCGGCGGTGCGGGCGCTGATCGACGCCGGATATGCACCTCACGAAGCAGGCCGGGCTTTCGTGCAATACCGCGGGCGGGTGCGCGCAGCCATTGCTTCCTGGCCAACCATTGCAATCGCCGGATTCGCAACCGCCGTGCTTCCAGCCCTGGTCCTGGCATTCCTCGGCGCCGCCCCAACAGGGTTGCTGCTGTGCGTATTGGGCATCGGCCTGGGCGTGATCGAGCGATGGCGCTGGCGGCGGGAGAATGTTCTCCAAGAGTTCAAGGTCCAGGCCGCCGATCAGCAGTACCTGCTGCACCAGGGACTGCTCTGGGTGGTACTACTTGTCGTGCTGGCGGTGCAGCAGCTGGCCCAAGCCGGTGCCGTGATTGGCCTTGGCTTATACGTCGGGCTACCGCTCACTTTCGTCTATCGCTACTACTTCTACCGGACGTATCCAACAGCGCTGGCAATGGCGAGCAATGCTCCGGCAGGCGGGCGGGCGCGCTCCATCATCGAGGGAGAGATTGCCGACGCTGACATGAGTGCCGGGCAGGACCCCGACCGTGCGGGGGCGGGCCGCACGATGCTGAAGCGGCCAGCCGCGAGCGGAGGAAGCCAGCGCCTCCGCATGCGGGCGGCCATCTTGCTGGGCAGCGTGGCCCTTTGGTGGCTGCTGGCGCGCTGGTGGGTCTGGCAAGGCGCCGAGGAAGGAACCGCGTCCCTGACGCCCTTCAGTGGCGATGTGGTCGTCGACATCGTGGGCATTGTGGTGGGATCGGTACTCGGCGTGGCTTCGGCGTGGTTCTACGAGAACTTCATGTAGAGATGAGGCGGCGCGTCGACGTTAGTCCTCGGTCAGGGTGACCCGTTCCAGGACCTCGCGGTTCCAGACGTATTCAGGCATCCGACCCTGCAGGACGCGGACGACGGACAGGGCGGCGCGACGTTCCAGTTCAAGCAGCGACTCCTCGGAGAGAAAGGCCGCGTGGGGGGTGACGATGGCACGGTCCAGACCGATCAGCGGGTGGTTGGGGGACGGGGGTTCCTGTTCGAGCACGTCGATGCCGGCGCCGGCGATCCAGCCTTCGTCGATGGCGCGGGCCAGGGCGTATTCATCAATCAGCGGGCCGCGCGCGGTGTTGATGAGGTAGGTCGTGGGCTTCATGGCCCGCAATTCGGGTTCGCCGAGGGTGTGATGCGTCTCGGGGGTGAGCGGGGCGTGGACGGAGATGAAGTCGGACTCGGTCACCAGCCGGTCCTTGCCCACCAGTTCGGCACCGATGTCGGCCACGCGGTCGGCGGTGATGTAGGGGTCGTGGACCAGGATCTTGAGCCCGTGGGGGATGGCGCGTCGGGCGAGGGCGTAGCCGATGCGGCCGTAGCCCAGGATGCCAAGCACGCGGCCGCGCATCCGGTGCATGGGCCGGGCGGGCTGGTTGGTCCACTGGCCGGTGCGCACGCTGCGGTCCAGCACTGAAATGCCGCGGGCCTGCGCCATGAGCAGGGCCATGGCGTGGTCGGCGACCTCCTCGTACCCGTAGTCGGGCACATAGGTGACGGGGATGTCCAGGGATGTGCAGGTATCGACGTCGATGTTGTCGGTGCCGACGCCGTAACGACCGACGACGCGCAGGCGCGGTGAGGCGCGTACGACGCGCTCGGTGACCTTGGCGAAGCAGGTGAGGATGCCGGTGACGTCGGCGGCCAGTTCGGTGAGGCGGTCCTCGTCGCCGGAGTCGGCTTCAACGACCTCAGCGTCGAGTTCGGCCAGGACCTCGCGCTCGGGATCGGTGGAAGGCCAGACGTAGTCCGTAATCAAAATCTTGTGCCGGTCGGCCACGAAGTCGACTCCCCAACAAACGAATGGGCGGCGCGGCGAGCTTAGGGAGCGCCGAAAACCGGTGTCAACGCGGCGCGCATCGCCCGGCAACTGCGACAATGGATCTGGCGCTTCGAGTAATGGAGCTCACGCCATGCCGCGCGACCTCGCCCTGGGCAACGGATCGTTTCTGGTCAACTTCGACTCGCGCTACCGCGTGCGCGACATCTACTACCCGCGGGTTGGCTCCGAGAACCAGACCGGTGGGCGGGCCTGCCGGTTTGGCGTGGGCGTGGACGGGCAGTTTTCGTGGATCAGCAACGATGAATGGTCCCGGAACCTGGATTATGCGGACAACACGCTGGCCACTGACGTTCGACTCAAGAACTCGCGTCTCGGCGTGGAGCTGGTGTGTGCGGACGCCGTGGATTTTGACCGTCCGATCTTCGTGCGCCGGGTTGCCGTTCGGAACCTGACCGAGCACGCCCGAACGTTCACCCTCTACTTCCACGCCGACTTCTGGCTGGAGCGGGACGGGATTGGCGACACGGCCTATTTCGATCCGTGGACCGAGGGCATCGTGCACTACAAGCGCAACGTGAATTTCCTGTGCAACGCGCAGGTCGGTGACAAGGTTGGATTTGACGAGTACAGCGTTGGAGGCAAGTCCGAAGACGCATCGCAGGGGACGTGGTTGGACGCCGAAGACGGACGCCTGGAAGGCAACCCCATCGCGCAGGGGCAGGTGGATAGCGTGGGTTCTGTCCGAGTGACGGTTGAGGGCGCCGGCGAGGGTACGGCGCACTACTGGATCGTGGCCTCGGACGACTTCTTCCGGGCGAAGGACCATAACGACACGGTCGTCGAACGCACGCCGGAGAGCTTTATCCAGCGAACCAGCGACTACTGGTCGTACTGGGTGACGCGCGATCCGACCGACCTCTGGCCGCTGGAACCAGCCAGCCGCGACCTGTACCGCCGGAGCATGCTGGTGGTGCGGACGCAGATCGACGACGGCGGCGCAATCATCGCGGCCAACGACAGCGACATCCTGCAGTTCGGGCGGGATACCTACAGCTACATGTGGCCCAGGGACGGGGCGCTGGTGGCGGAGGCGCTGATCGGGGCCAACCAACGGGAACTGGCCGGTCGCTTTTTCCAATTCTGCCGGCGCGCCCTGCAGCCGGGGGGGTTCATGCTGCACAAGTACCATCCGGACGGGTCGCCGGGCAGCAGCTGGCATCCCTGGGCCGACGCCAACCGGCAGCGCGTGCTACCGATCCAGGAGGACGAAACCGCACTGGTGCTGTGGGCGCTGCGTCTCTACAACCAGCGATTCATGGACACCGAGTTCATCCGCAGCGTCTACGCCCCGCTGGTCAAGGGAGCGGCGGACTTCATGGTCAGGTACCGTCACGAGCCGAGCGGTCTGCCGGCGGCCTCATGGGACCTGTGGGAGGAACGCCTGGGCATTCATACGTTCACGGTGGCATCGGTGTGGGCAGGGCTGGAAGCGGCTGCGGAATTCGCCGAGGGCTTCGGTGAGTTGGACACGGCTACGCGCTATCGAACAGCGGCGGCTGAAATCCGGATTGCGGCGCTTGAGCACCTCTATAGCGAGGAGCACCAGCGCTTCATCCGACGCGCCGAGGTCAATGAGGACGGCACGCTGACCCCGGATCTGAATGTCGACGCCAGCGTGCACGGCGTCTGGCGGTTCGGGATGTTCGACGCGGACGACTCGCGCGTGCGGTCCACGATGGAGAGCGTGCGCGACGAACTGACGGTGAAATCCTCGGTGGGCGGTGTGGCGCGCTATCAAAACGACTACTACCACCAGGTCAGCGGCGACATTCGGAACGTGCCTGGGAATCCCTGGTTTATCTGCACGCTGTGGCTGGCGCAGTGGTACGTCGCGCTGGCGGAGTCAGAGGCCGACCTCAAGCCGGCCCGCGACGTCCTGGCCTGGGTTGCGGATCGCGCTCTGCCGAGCGGCACGCTGGCGGAGCAGGTGCATCCGTATTCGGGCGCACCGCTGAGCGTGAGCCCGCTGACGTGGAGTCACGCGGAGTTCGCGACGACGGTGCAGAAGTATGCGGAGAAGGCCGCACAAATGGCCTGAGTTTCGCGGGGAGGATCTCGCGTTGGCCTGCGCGGGGGAGGCGGCCGGTTCGAGCGTTGGCGACGGGATTGCTAAGGTCCGGTTGCGAATTTTCCGGCCCGTCTGCATATGACTCGAGCGATCAGCATCACCGTTGGCGACATCGAGATGGACGGCGAGTTGTTTGATACGGCGACGGCCGACGCCGTCTGGAACGCCCTGCCGATTGCCCGCACCGTCAATACGTGGGGGCACGAGTTCTACTTCGACATTGGCGTTCAAGCCGATCAGGAACCGGGCGCCTCGGACGTGGTGGAGGTCGGGGATCTGGCCTATTGGCCGCCGGGGCTGGCGTTCTGCGTGTTCTTTGGCCGCACGCCAGCCAGTCACGGCGCCGATGTGCGGGCCGCCAGCCCGGTGAACCTGGTGGGACGGCTCAGCGATCCGCCGGTCGACGCGCTGCGGCGGGTGCGCACGGGCACCGCGATTCGGATCGAGGCCGCCTGAGGGCAGGGTCCGCGCCGGGCCGGCATGCGAAGTCGTGGGTCCCTTTGACCTGAGCTCGGCAAAGACCCCGCATCCCGCGCCTCGTCACGGAAGGCGAGAGCAGACGCCCGCGCTTCCCGGATGAGGGCACTCGCTCAACGTGCCCCACGATCCCGAGTGACGCCAGCTTGACCGTTCGCTTATTGTCCGGTAGCCTGCAATCGCAGCCAAGAATCTCAGGTCCAGCGCACGGCAAGGGTCGTACGTCCGGCACCGCCTGGGATGCGCAAAAGGACGGCTTGGGGTGGGCGATCCGCTGACACAGCGCCAACACCGAGTGTTGCAAACCATCGAGCGGTTCCTCCAGGACGAGGGCTACACGCCCAGCGTGCGCGAGATCGGCGCCGTCCTGGGACTGGCGCCCGCCACAGTGCAGCAGCACCTGGAAGTGCTGGAGCGCAAGGGATACATCCGGCGGTCCGGACAGTCGCACGGCATTGAACTGCTCAGCGGCGGGATGCCCGGCGGGGTGGTCAACGTGCCGATCGTGGGCGAAATCGCGGCTGGCGCGCCGATCGACGCCTACGAGGCGCGGCTGGACACGATCGCGGTCACCGCGGACCTGTCGCCCGACGGCACGGCATACGCGCTGCGCGTGCGGGGCGACAGCATGATCGACGATCACATCTGCGACGGCGACATTGTGATTGTGGAACAGGTCGAGACGGTTCGCGACGGGGAGATTGGCGTGGCCATGCTGGACGACGGATCGGTGACGCTGAAGCGGATCTTTCGCGAGGACGGCCGCGTGCGCTTGCAGCCAGCCAACGCCGAGATGGCGCCGATCTACGCCGACGAGATTCGAGTTCGCGGTCGAGTGACGTCAATCATGCGGCGGCTCTAGCACGGCCCGAGCCATGCCCGCAATCCAGGATCGCCGCGAGGACATTGCGGACCTGGTGGCGGCGGGTGCGGTTGACGCTGCGGCGCAGTGCGCGCTGCTGGCGATTGACGCGGCCGCCCCGGGACCGGCCGCGCGGCTTTCGGCACTGCATCTGGCCAGCCTGGGCGTTCGATACGCCGCCGAGGGCAATAGCTCCGCCGCCCGCGAGGCCTTTGATCTCGCCCTGGATACGGCAACGGGCGAATCGGAGGACGTGGACCTGCGGCCGCGGCTCTACCGCAACGTGGCCGCTGCCCTGGACACGGCCGGCCACCACATGTCGGCCGCGCGCTGCCTGGAAGACGCCGTTGAGCACGGAGCGGACGGCTCGGCCGTCTGGCAGGCGCTGGGCCGGGCCCGCCTGAAGGCTGACGATCCAGCCAGCGCCCTGGAAGCGCTGAATCACGCCCAGCGGCTCAAGCCCACCGCCGCCGTGACCGCGGATCTCGTGCTGGCCGAGTTGGCCATGGAACCATCGCCGGCGGCGGCGCGACGCGCGTTGGCCCGCCTGGAAGCGAGCCGGCCGGACCGGGCTTCCGTCCGCTGGGACTTCGCCTTGGCCCGTGCGCACCAATTGGCGGGCAACGCCGTGACATCCGCAGCGGCCTTTCGGCGAGTGCTGGAACACGCCAACGGGGAGTTGGGCGCACAGGAACTGGCCGAGGCCCGGAGCGGGGTCTAACGAATCGTCCCAGCCGTTCGACTGACGCGGGTCCCGCCGGGCGACCGCCAGCGTCCAGCGTGATGTCCTTCGGCTGACCGCTGACACGTGGCGAATGGACACCCTTCAGTACGTTCGTAAATTGTCCGTACGTATTTTGTGCGGTACACTTGACCCATGAAAGCCGCCTCCGTCGCGAGCCAGGAACACAGCCGCCTGCCCGCCGCCTGGCTGGGTCAGCGGGTGATCATGCATGCGGACATGGACGCTTTTTATGCGTCCGTAGAGCAGCGTGAACAGCCGTCGTTGCGCGGGCGGCCGGTGATCGTGGGCGGTCCCAGCGACTCCCGGGGTGTAGTGACGGCGGCGTCCTACGAGGCCCGAGCCTCCGGCGTTCGGGCGGCGATGCCTCTGCGACAAGCCGCCCGACTCTGTCCGCAGGCTGTGTTCGTACCTGGCCGCATGCGGCTGTACTCCGATGTGTCGGTTGAGGTTATGCGAGTGTTCCGGTCATATACCCCACAGGTGGAACCGCTCTCGCTGGACGAGGCGTTCCTGGACGTGACCGGCTGCGAGCGCCGCTTTGGCGCACCCGACGAAGTGGCCGACCACATGCGGAGGGAGGTCCGCGCGGCGGTGGACCTGCCGATCTCGGTGGGCGTCGCCACGAATAAATCGGTGGCCAAGATCGCCTCCACCCTGGCCAAGCCGGACGGACGACGGATCGTGACGCCCGGAGAGGAGCCGGAGTTTCTGGACCCACTGCCGGTGCGGATGGTCTGGGGCATCGGCCCGAAGAACGAAACTCGCCTGGCCGCACGCGGCATCAGAACCATCGGCGACCTCGCGCGCCTCGAGCCGGAGCGGGTCAAGGACTTGCGCAAGGCAACCACGCTGGCGCGCGGGATCGATTCCCGCGACGTGAAGAGTGAGCGGACGGCCAAGTCCGTCGGTAACGAAGTGACGTTCGGGCGCGATACCAGCGACCGCGATCTGGTGTTGCGTTTTCTTCGACAGCTTGCCGATCACGTTGCGCGGCGCCTTCGCGCCAAGCGGCTGGTTGGGCGAACGGTGGTTCTAAAGCTGCGCTATGCGGACTTCCGAACGATTACGCGCCAGGTCACGCTGGAGGAGCCGACCGATCAGCTGCGAGACATCTTTGGCGCGGCCCGGAATCTGCTGCTGCGCGAGGAGAACGACCACGACGTGTACCGGCTGGTTGGCGTACACGTAACCGGCGTTCGCGGGGAGGCCGTGCGGCAGCTCGAGTTTCGCTCGGCGGGCGACCGCGACAAGCGCTTGCTGGAAACCGCGATGGACCAGATTCGCGCGCGTTATGGCGACGCCGTGCTTACACACGCCGCATTGCTGGGATCTACCGCGCGTATGGACCGCGAGCGCTACGCCTGGCGCGAGGACGTGCTGGGATGAGCCCTTGTGTTGTTCGGCACTGGAACGTTGATAGGGCGATTGTTGCCTGGATAGGAGCGCTTGATGTCGCGACTGCCTGATGAGTTTCGCCCCCTCCTCCGCCTGGAAGCGGCCAGCGGCCACACTACGGCCGAGGCCGGCAGGCCTGGAGCTTCCGGCGACCGCATGGCCATGGCCAAGCTCGAGCGGCTCTACCGCTACGCGCTGCGGCATTCGGCCGGAGGTCGCGACCACATATTGCGCGAGGTGGCGCGGCAGACGCTGCGGCACGGCGCCGCCCATGTGCTGGGTCGGCAGACCCGCGAAGCCCAGCTCTTCGTGAGTTGGGGACACCAGGTCCACCGCGAGGTGTTCGCGGCGCGGGTCGGCCTGCGCTTCGAGCCCGGCCGCGCGCCACGACAACTTGTGGCCACGTGGCGCTTCAAGTTTCCGGTGGTCGACCTGGTGTTGAGCGACCTGCACCGCCGAATGCGCGACTACACGTTGGTCATCGAAGACGGCGCCCGGCGCTACGTGCATGACGGCTGTGGCATCCGGCTGGAGAGCGTGCCGTCGCGCACCCTCTTCGGCACGGCGCGCAACGTGGGACGGCGCACGCCACCGCTCTTCGCGTCCGTCTAGGCACCCGCGATTCGTGTCACTCCCCTGTCAGCAACTCAGCGGAGCTCCACGTCGGACGGGTGCTACCATCACTGCGGCCAGGCCGTGCGGATTGTGCAGCCTGCGACACGGGAGGCAAGGATGAGCTTGTCTTCGTGCGCATCGTTCGGCCACGTGCCCATCGCGCCCGTCTCGCCGTAGCGGCCGGGTTTCAACTCGGCGCAAGGCCAGCGGCACTGGTGCCCTGCCAGCGCAACCTCTTCAGCGCGCTGGCGCAGGTCGCGTTTGCAGGCGCCTTGGAGCAGGTCGCCCAAGCCGGCTGCCAGGCGTTCATCTGCGGTGGCGGGTTGTTCGCCGACCCGCTGCCATCGCTGGAACACGTGCGAGCAGCCATGGCGCCATTGAGCGAGGCGCGGCGGGCCGGCATCACGATCGTCGCCGCGGGAGAAGCGCACGGGCAGGCCACGGACGGAACCAGCTTCCTGGCCGAGGTCGGCCTGATCGACGCGGTGCTGGATGCGCGAGGACCTGCCTCCCTGCTGATATCCGCCGCTAACCTGCAGATCGCGCTGGTGACCGGCGGCGCGCGGGGCGATCTGGAGGCGGCCGATCTGGTCCTCGCTTTTGAGGTCCCGGGACGCGACGCCGCCAACTCGGCGGCGATGTCCGACGCCGCCGACCTGGTGATTGACACATGCACCCACACGGCGTCGCTCGAACGCACGGAGGAGATCCCGATTGTCGAAACGGGCCGGGCCGGTCCGTCACTCGACCGCAACGCCCAACCCGGCTTCGTGGTGCTGGACATCGATCCTCGCAACGGCGTGGTTCCAAGTCTGGTCGCGACTGAAGCCCTGCGACCGGTTCACATCGTGATCGAGTCGCCGCAGACCGGCAACGAGGTTGGCCGGCTGATCGGGCCGGAACTGGGCATTGCCGGCATCCTGGACGTGGAGATCCGGGGACGAGTCTCGCGATCGCTGTGGCACGACATAGATCCCGCGGCCCTCGTCCAACACGCCGCGACGGCAGGCACGCTGCTCCGATTCGCCATCGACCATCTGGTCGTTGACGAATCCGAGCACGAAGCCACGTCGTCCGAACGCCCATCATTCCTGGTGAATGCGCGGCGTGAGAGCGAGCGGCTGCTAGCGGCCGCCGCTGACGAGACGGAGCGGGACCTAGTGGCCGCCGCGCGGACGCGCGTCGTCGAGATCGCCCGCCGCCGCGAACCGACGAAGGCTGTGACATGATTTTCCTCGAGCGACTTGTCGCGCATCACGTCGGCGACCTTGACAGCCTGGACATCACGTTTGCGCCGCGCGGGCGCCATCTGATCGAGACTGCACCCGCCACCGCCGCAACGCTGCAGGCTGCGCTCCGCTGTGCGCTATTTGGAGAAATGGAGCCCGGGATCGGCCAGCGGGAGGGCGCGCTGGTCGCTGCGTCCATCGTCGCCGGCGGCGCCTCCTACGGCATCGAACGACGGATTACGCCCGACGGACGCATCACCACGGCCCTGGCCCGCGGTGGGCCGTCGGGACTCGTTCCGATCGCCGGCGCCGAACGAATCGAGCGCGAACTCGACCGCCTGCTCGGCGCTGACAACGAGGCGCTGGCGGCACTAATCTGGCCGCCCCGCAATCTGGAGACGCTCGCCGGGCGCTTGCGGGAGATCGTGCGCGCGTGGCTGGGCTCGCGCCGAATGAATGTGCTCGCCGCGAGCGTCGAGGTCGGTCAGGACCTCCAGGAAGCCGAACGCCTGGCGTCGTTACACGTTGCGTTGGCCCAGGCGGCGGACGCTCATGCGGCCGCAACCGCCGACTTCCAGCGGTTGGATTACACGCGCAAGCGTGATCGGGCCGCCCGAGCGGTGCATCAGCTTGAGGAGGCTGACCGGCTGGTTGCCGAGGCCGAGGCCGAGCGGCTTCGCATGACGTCACTCGGCCAGAGGTTCGAGCGACATCTGGAACACGCTGAGCGCGCCCTGGCGCTAGCGCACCTGCTGGACGATCGCGACAAGGCCGTCACACGGGTTGCGGCCGCCCGGGCCAAGCGTTCGGAGAACGAACGGCGGCTGGCCGAGCTGCGCGACCTGCGCTCCGAGTTGACGGCGCGCGAAAAGCGGCTTTCCGCGCTGGAGCGCGGATTGGCCGCCTACCGGCGCGCCGACGAGGCTGCCACCGCCGCCGACAGCGCACGACGCGCCAACGCGTCCGTGGGCGAGGAAATGGCCGCGTTGGAGCGCGCCAGGCAGGAGCTGTCCGCAAGCCGCAGCAAAGCCGAGCGGCTCGAAAGCGAGGCCCAGCGGGCACAAACCCTGAGCGACCGAGCGAGCGAAGACTCGCACCTGCCCGCCGCCCACCGTCTTTGGCGCGAGTGGCTGGATCTCGCGCCGGAGACCGAGCACGACGTGGAGGCGATGAAAAGTGAGGCGTCGGCGCTTCATGAGCAATTGGATGCCCTGGAAGGAGCCGTTCGCACGCAGGCCCGCGACGCGGAGCTTCGGGCAGGCTGGCGCCGGCTCGCAGCCGGTGGCGCCGTTGCCGGATTGTCGGCCAGCGTTCTGGGGCTGGCGGCCTTCGCGCCGCTAACGCCGCTTGGCCTAGCGGTTGGATTGACGGGCACGCTGGCGGGCATCTGGCTCACGCTGGCGGATCGTGGCAACGCCGAGAGTCAGGATCAGCTGGTAGACCGGCTGGAGGTGGTGGCGCGCGAACTACAGCAGACGGAACAACGCATGCTGGCAGCGGAGCGGGCACAGGACAGCCGGGCGCGGGTCGAACGCCAGTTGCACACGCTGGACCTTGAGATCCCAGCTTCCCGAGAACGAGCTGCTGTCTTGCGAGACAGCGCATCCGTCAGGCTGCGCCAGATGGCCGATGGCGACAACCGGCGGGAATCGGCGGAGCTTCGCAGCGCGGCGGGTGCCGCAACCCAGGCCGCCGAGGCCGCGGCTCGGGAGGTTCGACGCCTGGAAGCGCGGGTTGCGTCGCTGAACCGCCGCGACCCCGAGCAGCAGCTGATCGACAGCGCAGCCGAGCGTCGCACGCAACTCCAGAAAGCAGCCGACGCGCGCCGGGCCGCCGAGCGACTGGCCGCCGAGCTTCACATCGGAGCATCGCCGGAGGCCATCGACGAGTCACGCCGTGACGCGCTGCGCAAGCTCCAGCAGTTACGACAACGCTTGAGCGGGTGCGCCGATTTGGAGTTGCGGCGCCAAATCGCGATTCGTGACGAGACGCGGGCTACCGACGAGCTGGCCGCCCTAGACGCCGAGATCGCCCGACAGTGCACGGCCGACGGGGCGGAGGCCACGCAACGCCCGCGCGCCGTGCAGTTTGCGCGCCTGACCGTCGTGGCTACGCAGCTTGGCAGCGAGCGGGCACACGCCGCCGCCCGATCGGCCGCCCTGCGCGGGCGAACGGTTCAGACCGCGTCCCGACGCCACACAACCGATCTTGCGGCGGCGCTCCGAGCGCTCGGTATCGATGCCAACGGTGATCCGACAGCGGCCGAGGCGCGGGCCGCCATCCCCGAACTGGACGCCGAACCAGTTGACGCCGAGAAGCTTCGCCGGTTGTTGCGCCAGGCACGGGATGCGACGCGCCGGACGGAAACGCGAGTCCAGACACTGGAACTGCGGGCCGGAGTGGCACACACCGACATCGACCCCGCCGACGCCAAGGCCCGCCTGGATCAGGCCGTGCGGGCGCGGCGCATTCGCGAGATTGGCCACACGATCGTGAACGGCGCGCTGGACGCCGCGATTGAGGGCCTATCCACCGCCGTTGAACGCGAACTACGCCTGATCCTCCCGACCGCCAGCGCCGGAAGATTCTGGGACGCTCGAATACGCAAGGCCCTAAGCCTTGAGGTGTGGGACACGGCGGTCGGCGCCTGGCGAGCCTCCGGCGAACTGGATGATCCGGACCGCGAGACAGTTGAACGAGCGCGGGCCTTAGCCTTTGCCACGGCCGGCCCGCCACTCGACGCCGCAGACCTGCCCGCCTTCCTCTGGCTTGAACAGTCGGCGGCCGATCACGACGGCGCTATTGTGCAGGCCATGGCCGCCGCGGTCGGCCTGGGCGCAGCGGCGCGCCGCTACCCGCAGGTCATCGTGACCGGACCGTCAGTTGCGGCCAGCTTAGGTCGATTCGACCGGGTCACTCGATTGACCAACGGGCCGGCGGACGACATGGCTCAACCCGCCGATGGAGTCCTCGAGGCCGGATAGTGCCCGCGACCCGCACCAGACGCGGCGACGCGAGCCGCCGCCCCTCCGACCAACGGGCACGCCGACGACGTATCAGGACGTCTCGACCTGCTCAACCCACGAGGCCCACGACCCATACCAGGGGCCGCGAAACGAGCCGCGGTTCCAGCGGCGCAGCCGGCGACGATCGTTCAATCCAGATTCGAAGAGGTGAGATTTCGGATAAAGCCGACTCCGCAGACAACTCCTCCGTCAACGAAACGACCGAAGCCAGGCGACGAACCCTCAACGCCGCGGCGCCCGGCGAGATCGATCCTGAGAGCGAGTCGCAGTTGACCCTGGAGCTCAGCGACCCGGAGCCTCGTGGCTATGAGGCGTCCGAAAAACCGCCGCGAGAGAGCATTGACACTGGGCGCTGGCTCTGGGCGGCTATGGGAATGGGCGCGGTCACATGCCCGGTTCTGCTGGGGTTTCAGTTGGTCTTCACCGATCCGGCGCACGGGCTCAACGTGCTGGCGGTGGTGGTCACCATGTCGTTTGGCGCGCTGTTCGCCACGTGGACATTCGAGTACTGGCTCAGGCGCGGCGCGGCCACCAATCGGTCGAGGCCACCCGTCTGGACGCTTACGCGCCACTCAGTGCTGGCATCGGTCGGTGTCGCCGCCATGGCCGTCAGTGCCCTGAATCGCACGGCTAGTTTTGGCCTCCTGTTCCTGGTGATCTTCACGCTGGTTGTGGCCGACGTCGTATTGCGCAGGCTTCGCATTCGATAGTGCGGCAGGACGCGTCGGTGGATCCCTACGCGTGCATCGCCGACTTGTACGAGGCGGAGCACCGCGGCTGGACGGACGACCTGGAGTTGTACCGGGCGCTGGCCGTGCGAGCCGGCGGGCTGGTGCTGGACCTGGGCTGCGGCTCAGGCCGCGTGGCCATGGCCCTGGCGGAGGCTGGCCATACGGTTCATGGCATTGACGCGTCCGAGGCCATGCTGGCCGTCGCACGCCGCAAGCTGAACGGGCGCCGTTTGCCCCTGACGTTCGAGTGCGCTGATATGCGGCGATTTGGCAGCCGGCGAGAATTCGGCCTAGTGTTCTGCGCGCTCGACACGCTCCTGCACTTGCCGTCCGCGGGTTACCTTCGAGAAACGCTGCTCGCGGCGCACAACGTCCTACGCCCAGCCGGACTGCTGGCCTTCGACATCGTAAACCCGACGCCGGACCGGCTGGCGATGCGCGACGGCGTGGTCCGGCATCAGTCGACGTTCGGGGGGCCGGGGGATACGGAGGTCACGCACTTCGTGTCCTGGGATGTCAATTCCGACGCTCAGACCATCGATACGGCGCACTTCTACGACTGGCTCGGTGACGACGGCTCAGTACGGCGGCGAACAACCTCGTTCCGACTGCGGTACCTGGAACTGGACGAGGTGGAAGCTGCGCTGGCGGCCACCGGTTTCGACCGCGTGGAGACTTATGGGAACGCCCAGCTTGATCCATTCGAACCCGACAGCGACCGCATGATTGTCGTCGCGACCAAGCCCGAGGAATAGGCGCTAGAAGGACCAGCGCCCTATCGGGCCGTTGCGGCTGC
This sequence comes from Chloroflexota bacterium, assembly GCA_034423235.1. GTDB lineage: Bacteria > Chloroflexota > UBA11872 > UBA11872 > UBA11872 > UBA11872. The sequence continues at coordinate 18,207 of DAOUIX010000104.1, forward strand.
GCCAATCCACGTAGGCGTCGAGGTCATTGACCAGTCGGATGGTAGACGCGATTGGCGTCAGGCCCAGTCGCAGCAGGCGGCGAAGTAGAGCGCCGTCCGCCAGCGCCAGATCAACGTCAAGTGCGCAGAGGCCTCGCGCCAACGCCGAACTGGCCGTCGCACGCACGATTGCCTCAACGTTTTGAATCGGTGGGGAGTCCGCAATGACTAGCCGCAGGTCCAGCGACCCACCAGGGGCGGGAATCAAGGGATCCGGATCGCACAGCAGCGTGCCGTTGGGCCCAATCAGGAAATAGCTGGCCGATGAATACGGCTGCGAGTGGACTCTGGCCGCGGACCTCGATGCACGGCCCGCAGCACAATCCCTGAACTCCGGGCATGGGATTTCGCGCCAGCCCCGGAGACCGACTTGAGCACCGAGCTCAGCCGCTACGCCGCGCAAACGCACCGTGAGATCGGCAGGCCGAAAACCGCGGCGCGCATACAACCCGGCGGCGCCCACCGCCGTCGGCGCCGCTTCCATCCCGACGACCGACCGTCCACTGTCCGCCAGAAAGTCGAGTGCGTGATCCGTCAACGCGGCGCCCAGACCGGCGCCCCGGAAGCTGGGCGCGACGCCCAGGCCCGCCATCCAAGCCGCTTCGGGTTCAACCACCGCAAACACGGCGCCGACAGGGCCATAGCCTGCGACCTCGGCAATCCACGAGGCTGCGGAACCCTGACGCCATCTACGAAGTCGGCTGGCAGTGAGCGGCAGGTTCGGGGCGTCGCCGGCTGCAATTGCCCCGCTGTCCGTATTCCCGTACGCCGCGCGAAGCAGTTGGGACGTCGCCTCGGCATCGTCATCACGAAGGCGGCGCACGACAGCCCGCGCATTTGAGTTCGAGTCGGTCACGATAGAATCCGCACGGCGGCCCTCATGTAGCCGCAGTCTGTCCCTCCAAACGAGAAGCCGCACCCATGACCACCCTGCCTCATCCTGATCTGGCCGGCGCCATGAGCCGTCTCGGTACCGAAACCGCGTTTTCAGTCCTGGCCCGAGCCAAGGCCCTGGAACGCGAAGGCCGCGACATCATCCACCTGGAAATCGGCGAGCCCGACTTTGACACGCCGGCCAATATCATTGAGGCCGCCAAGCGTGCACTGGATGAAGGCTATACGCACTACGTGCCGTCGGCCGGAATCCCCGAGGCGCGCGAGGCTATCGCCGCCGATGTGGCCAAGTCACGAGGCATTGACGTCGGGCCTGAGCAGGTGGTCGTCACTCCGGGCGCCAAGCCCATCATGTACTTCGGAATCACGGCGCTGTGCGGACCCGGGGACGAAGTGCTCTACCCGGACCCTGGCTTCCCGATTTACGAGTCGGTCATCCGCTTTGTGGGCGCCACGCCCGTGCCGCTGGCGTTGCGGCCGGCGAACCAGTTCCGGCTGGACCTGGAGGAACTGAACGCCAAGCTCTCCGACCGCACCAAGCTGCTGATTCTCAACTCACCCCAGAACCCCACCGGCGGTGTGCTGCCGCCGGAGGACATTGCCAAGATCGCGGATCTTGTCGTTGACCGGCCGCTGCACGTCCTGAGCGACGAGATCTACGGACGCATCATGTACGGCGAGGTCAAGCACGCCTCGATCGCCGCGTGCCCAGGCATGGCCGACAAGACCCTGATCCTGGACGGCTTTTCAAAGACCTACGCGATGACCGGGTGGCGGCTGGGCTATGGCGTGATGAACGCGGGCCTCGCCGAGGCGGTGGCCCAGCTTCAGACCAACTGCACAAGCTGTACCGCCGCATTCATCCAGATGGCGGGAGTCGAAGCGCTGACTGGACCACAGGACGACGTTGACGGCTTTGTGGCCGAGTTTCAGCGGCGGCGCGACGTGATCGTGGACGGGCTAAACAGCCTGGAAGGCGTGGACTGTCAGCGGCCAGCAGGCGCGTTCTACGTGTTTCCCCAACTCAGCGGTTTCCGTGTCAGCACCGATGAGATCGCCGACCGCCTGCTGAATGACGCGGGCGTGGCGGTTCTGGCAGGGACGGCCTTCGGCACGGTGGGCGCGGATTCGCTGCGGCTGTCGTTCGCCAACTCGGTGGAGAACCTGCAGCGCGCCGTCGAACGGATGCGTCCGGTCCTGGCCGCCTGCCGCTAGGTGCGCGCGGCGCCGGCTAGATCTGTTCGACCCGGTCGAGGTCGAACATGAACATGGTGGCGCCGCCGACCTGAACTTCCACCGGGAACGGCAGGCGCGCTTCGCCCGAATCCTGGGCCGTCTGCATGGGGCTGACGATTTGCATGCGGGTGGTGGCGTTGCGCCGCACAATCCCGAGCAGGTCGCCGATGCGTTCCTCATCGACACCGATGATGAAGGTGGTGTTGCCCTGCCGCAGGAAGCCGCCCGCCGTGGGGACGCGCGTGAACCGAAAGCCGCCGGAGACGAGGGAGTCGGCGAGGATATCGGCGTCAGGTTCCTGCACGATCCCAAAGAAGAGCTTCAGTCGAGATCCATTCGGGCGAGCCTGTGAGGCGACGGTGGCAGCTTACGCGATGCTCAGGGGCAACAGCCGCTGGACCGGCGAGGTCACCCGCCGGAGATCACGCTCGTCAACTTCGGGTTGCACGCGCGCAAGAATCTGGGCGGCGATGTCGCGGGGCGGCTGCAAACCATCCACCACCAGCCAGTGGTCAGGATCGTCGGCCGCCTGGTCCAGGTAGGAGTCGCGAACCCGCCGGTGGAACGGCAGGCCATGCCAGTTGATGCCCCCTGCCTTTTCCCAGTCGGTATTGCGGTGGCTGAGGCTTCGCTTGAGTCCAGCCTCGACCTCCACATCCAGAAGCACGGTGACGTCCGGCCTGACGCCCTGGACGGCAAACGACGTGATGTTTTCTAGGTCGCGCCGCCGCAGCCGAAAGCCGCCACCCTGATACGCGCGGGTCGACGCGGCAAATCTGTCACAGATCACCACTCCGCCACGCTCGAGGTTTGGCCGGATTCGTTCGGCGACGTGCTGTGAGCGGGCGGCCGACATGAGCAAGGCCTGCACGCGGGGATCGACGGCCTGCATATCCTGCTCCATGAGCAGCACGCGCCGCAGCCGTTCGCCCAGCGGCGTCCCGCCCGGCTCTCGGGTCAGGTCCACGTCAAAGCCCTGCTGACGAAGTGCATCACCAAGCAGTTGGGCCTGCGTAGTCTTGCCGCTGCCCTCCGGGCCTTCGAAGACAATGAAGAGACCGGCCGGCTCACGGTCAATCATGTGAGCTTCTGCCGGGCACTCACCGGCGTGCGCAGGTGCTGGCGGGGTGCGCCATTGCCATGCGCGGTCGGCTTGGGCTGATCAGGATGCTGCGGCCGCGACTCGCCGGGACGCTCCATGTCAAGCAGGGTCGCTAGGCAGGCCTCCATCTGCGTCACCGTGTTGTTGCGGAGCACGTACACCGGCAATCCACGGGCTTCGGCGTCCCGCAGCACGCGAGCGCGCTTTCGGTGAAAGCTTCGCAGGGTGACGACCACGTCGGCCTGGGCCAGGTGACGAACCAACCGGATCATGTCGGTCGTGCTATTCGCGATCGCGTGCTCCAGGCGGCTTCGGCTCACGCCAAACGGGAACAGGTTCAGCCGGCCATCATCCACCTGGACATCGCCGGCGTCCGAAGGCTCAGGCAGGGCACCCTCCACACTTACGCGCGCCTCGGCATTGGTGTCGCGCAATACCCGGCCGTCCGGCAGTCGCATCCTTGACTCGGCGCGCACGGCGCCACCGCGCAGGATGGCGTCGACCGATCCGGCAACGTTGTGGTGAATTACAAAGGCGTCCCGCGAGTGCAATTCAATCAACGAATCAAAGGTGGGTGGCGACCGACGCTCCAGCACGGTCTTTTGGGTACGGCGGCGGCGGGCTTCCTCGTCGCTCAGGGTGACGGACTCGACGCCACCGACCAGATCGCTCAGTAACGGGTTGAGCAGCACGTTGTCGAGCGTCTGGCCGTGGGCGGTGGCGATGAGGCGCACGCCGCGCTCGGCGATGGTGCGGGCGGCCTCGGCTTCAAGCTCCATTCCAATCTCGTCTACAACGATGACCTCGGGCATGTGGTTTTCGACCGCCTCGATCATGACCCGGTGCTGGCGGTCGGGGGCGGCCACTTGCATGCGCCGGGCGCGGCCGATGCCCGGGTGGGGAATGTCGCCATCGCCCCCGATTTCATTTGAGGTATCGACGATGACGACGCGAGCGCCGTGGTCGTTGGCCAGAACGCGCGCCATCTCCCGAAGCATGGTGGTCTTGCCGACGCCGGGCGGCCCGAGCAGCAGCAGGCTGCTTTCGCCAGCGACGATGTCGCGCACAATGGCCGTGGTGCCGTACAGCGCCCGCCCGCGTCGCACCGTGAGCCCGACGACGCGACCCGAACGGTTCCGAATTGCCGAGAAACGGTGAAGAGTTCCCGGCACGCCGGCGCGATTGTCGTCCGTGAACTGACCCACAGCTTCCACGACCGCGGCAATGTGTCCCGCCTCCACCGTCCATGGCAGTAGCCGCTCCGAGCCGTCGCTGAGGCGCATTTCGGGAACACGGCCGAGATCCAGCACGATTTCAACGACCTCAGTCCAGCCGGACAGCGTGCGCAAGTCGTCCTGCAATCTGGCCGGGAGCGCGGCTACAAGATCCCTGAGTTCATCGTCATCCCCGGACTGAATATGCGGCGCGTCAACTGCCTTGGGCGGCTGCAGGAGATCCGAGGTCGCCACGCCGGCCTAACTCGTCGCCCGGTCGAGCGCCTGCACCGGCACTTCGGAAGCAATTCGAATGGTCATGTGCTTCACCAGCAGTTCGCGTTCCTCGGTCTTGGCAAAGCCTTCGGCCTGAACCGCGCGGCGCAGCGCGTCTTCGTGCGCATGCACGACGACGCGAACGGGCAATCGTCCCATGTCCATCAGCGTCCAAACCGCGAAGCCGAGCAGCGGACGCGTAAGGTCGGCACGACGAGGATGAACCATGAGGGCCGCGGTGTGGCGGCCGCGGGCGCCGGGATGTACACGCAACCAGCCGTCCAGGCCTCGCTCACCGTCGACAACAAACGCCTGGGGCGAACGGCCGCCGCCGAGCAATGGCAACCGCCGACGGGGAATCGACGGACGCTCGCCGCCGGGCGACTCCGCCAACTGCAAGGCAGCGGGTGTGATGGTGCGGTAGAGCTGCGATACGTCCCAGGCGTCCGCCTGTTCCACGGGTCGCAGACCGGAAATCGCGCCTGGGTCCGCGATCGGGCCGGGGCGACGCGTGTACACGTCCTCGCTGACCGCGCCGACGAATCCCAGGCGTCCAAACAGGTCGCGAAAGCGACTGCTGCGGGGCAGGCGGGCAAAGACGCTGGCGTAGCCTCGCGCAGCGGCATCTACCGTCAAACGTTCGATGAGGGCCGCGCAGGCTGCAAGTTCAACGGACTCGGCGGCGGCATCTTCAGCCTCCAGGGCGATGGTAAGCACGGAGACATTGGCCCGACGCCGATCGGGGACCAACTCAGCCAGCGCGAAGCCGAGCAGATCGTCGCCAATCCAGGCCGCGTAGCCCTGTACGTCCGGCACCAGGCCGGGAATCGTAGCGGCCAGTGCCATGAAAGCCGGGGGCGTGGGACCGGCCACCGGCGCCACGTGTTCCCTTGGACCGGTAGCGACGATGAAATTTCGCGCCAGCGCCAGCGCGTGCCAGGCACGAAGTCGCGAGACGCGCGGTGTCACGACTGCCGGGCCATTTCCACGAAGCCGGCGTGCAGCCGCGTGTCGCTGGTGAGCTCCGGATGGAAGGACGTTCCGAACAGCCGACCGCGCCGCACGGCCACGATGGTTCCATCGTCCAGCCGGCTCAGCACCTGCACGCCCGGGCCGACCGAGCGGACCACCGGAGCTCGGATAAACACCGCGGGAAACGGACCGCCCGTGACGCCCTCGATCTCGAGATCAGTTTCGAAGCTGTCGGTCTGACGCCCGAAGGCGTTCCGCTCGATGGTTATGTCCAGGAGGCTTAGGAGCGGCTGGCAACGGCCAACGTCCCGCGCCATAAGGATCAGCCCGGCGCACGTGCCCCAGATTGGCTTGCCGGCGCTGGCCAGGTCGCGGATCGGCTCGCGGAAGCCGTAGCGTTCCATCAGCTTGCCGATGGTGGTGCTCTCGCCGCCCGGAATAATCAACGCGGCTATCCCGTCCATGTCGGACGGCTGCCGTATTTCAACGGGTTCGGCGTCAAGCCTGCCGAGCATGGCGCCATGTTCGGCGAAATCGCCCTGAAGCGCGAGGACGCCAATGCGAACGCTCACGCGTGCCTCGCGTCGTTACCACCCGCGACCGGCAAGCATCTCCTCGGGCTGAAGCGAGCTGTTGGCAATACCGACCATTGGCTCACCGAGATTTCGCGAGATCTCCGCGACGAGCGCCGAGTCCTCGAAGTTTGTGGTGGCTTCCACGATCGCGCGGGCGCGCTGCGCCGGATCCCCGGACTTGAAAATGCCGCTGCCCACGAAGTTGCCGTCGCAGCCAAGCCGCATCATGAGCGCGGCGTCGGCCGGAGTGGCGATGCCACCGGCGGCGAAGTTGACAACCGGCATGCGACCAAGCTCGGCGGCCTCTTGCACCAGGTGCACCGGGGCCTGAATGTCCTTGGCGAAGGCGTACAGCTCGTCCGGGCGCATGTGCTGAATCTGTCGCAACTCCGACATGACCCGGCGCATGTGGCGGACGGCCTCGACGACGTCGCCGGTGCCGGCTTCGCCCTTGGTGCGAATCATCGCGGCGCCCTCGCCAATGCGACGCAGCGCCTCGCCGAGGTTTCGGCAACCGCAGACGAACGGCACGTCGAACGCGGCCTTGGCCACGTGGTGTTCCTCGTCAGCGGGAGTCAGGACTTCCGACTCGTCGATGTAGTCCACGCCGAGCGACTGGAGAACCTCGGCTTCAACGAAGTGCCCTATTCGGCACTTGGCCATCACCGGGATCGTGACGGCGGCCTGGATCTCCAGAATCTTCTCGGGGTCGGCCATGCGAGCCACGCCGCCCTGGGCGCGGATGTCAGCCGGGACACGCTCCAGTGCCATCACGGCGGCGGCGCCGGCGTCTTCGGCAATGCGTGCCTGCTCGGCCGTGACGACATCCATGATGACGCCGCCCTTGAGCATCTGCGCCAGGCCGCGCTTGACTGTTTCGGTGTTCTTGCTGACTGCGCCGTTGGAACTCATGGCTACCCCGAACCGAGATCTCCAGATTAGAGACTCTTAGCCCACATTCTAGCGTGAGCCCACCGCAGGTCCTATACCGGCTGGGCCGCCTGAACCAGTTCAGCCAGGGGCGTGTCGCGTGGAGCGTGCAACGCGCCGCGTAGGGCCGAGTCGGCAAGGATTGGATCGACCGGATCCGCGGCGGCTCGGAATTTCTCTTCGAGTTCCGCATCGCTCAGCGGTCGCCTCGGATCGCCTCGCGGAACTTCGACGCGGACCGTGCGAGACTCGCCATTCGCGAATTTAGCCTCGAGAACGCAGCCCCAGCGTTGCGGGTAGGCGGCGTCCAGATCCGGGTCGCTGGCAACCTCGACGCGGTCGGCCAGACGCAGCACCTCCGGATCCCAGAGATGCGGCTCGCCGAAACTGTCCAGCGTTGGCCGGCCGTGGACCAGCGCCTGCGCGGCTCCGTAGTAGACGCTGAATTGCGCGTCCACCCTGTTCGCGGGACGCCGCTTCGGTTTGGACGGATCCGCGACGATCGCGCCCCCGCCGGGAAGCACGCTCACGATTACACGCCGCAGCTGATCGAGCTGGCGGCCGTCTGTGGCGCGTAGCTCACGGCACGCGTCGATCACCGCGTGGATATAGCGACAACACGGGTAGGGCTTAATCGCGACGTCGAGCAGCGCCGGGTGGTCGGGATCCAGCGCTTGAAGGAGCCCGGGTCGCGGGTCGTTGCTGAACGCGTCCAGCAGCCCGTAGTCCCCGGTAAGGGCATCGGTGGGACCGGTAACACCAGCCGCGGCCAGGTCGGCGGCCACGAAGCCGGCATGCGCAGCCCAGCCCGCGTTCAGTCGCTTGCCGTCGCTGCCGTTCTGGACGTACGCCATTGACCCGGCTGCCATGCCCCCGGCGAGGCCCAGCGCCTCGTGAATGCCGTCAGCGTCCAGACCGCTCGCGTGCGCGGCGGCAACCGCTGCGCCCAACGCACCGGCCACCCCGGTGGGGTGAAAGCCGCGCGGATACGTCGCAGGCGCGTATAGGGCGTCGCCGACCCGCATGGTGACCTCGTAGCCGGCAACACCGGCCGCCAGCAGATCAGCGAGCGTTCCGCCATTGCGCTCCACGGCTGCCATGGCAGCGGGCCAGACCACAACACCCGGGTGCAATGAGGACTCGTTGGTTACGTCGTCCAGTTCCAGCGCGTGGGCGGTCATCCCATTGGCCAGCGCCGCCGCCGGCGCCGGCGCCCGTTCACACAAGTGCACCGAGGCTTCACCGTCATCGGGCTGAATGGCGTAAGCCGCAACACGCTTGGAAACGGAGAGCGCGCTGCCGCCAATCAACACGCCGAAGTAATCGAGCAGCAAATCGCGAGCACGCGCCTCGACATCCGGCTGCAATTCGTCCGGAGAGACCGCGGCCGCAAACTCGGCGAGATTGCGTGAGGGGTTGCTCGTCATGGCAGTGGACTCGGCGGCGCACGGCCCCGCCATGATGCCAAGACGTCGGCAAGCCGTGTCAGCCGGCTCCGGTGCCGCGGGCCTACCGGCTGCGCAGCGCCGCGCGTTCCCAAAGGAGACGCCCTGACCGCGACGTCCCGTGGATGACCATCGGCGGGGTGGTCAAGACGAGCTCGTCGCCCTCCTGGCTAACGTATCTGACCTGCTCGGTCCCGACGCGATTCGGGTAAGAGGCCGTCTCGATCTTGTGAATGACCCGGTCTCCCAGGAACTCGTACTCGCCGCAGTAGGAGATGAAAGTACGTGCCGCCTCCAGGTGTTCCTCGTCGGTGCCACCAAGAATGTCGTCCGACGCGAAGTTGGTCCGGCCCGCGGCCATGATGAGGACGGACATGTAGCCGTCGGGCGTGTACATGATGTAGCCGGAGGCGTCCTCGCCCAACGGGTACGACACCTCGTCCCCCGCGTGGGCCTCGTACCTTACGAGTCGCCAGGCACCGATTAGCGGGTTCGGCTCCATGGCCCGGTCTCCCTTGATGCGAGTGGAGGCCATGATGCCAATCCGCAGCTAGGCGGTGTCAGGCAGCAGTGCGTGCAGCAGTCGCTGCTTGAGGGCAGTAAACTCCGGCGTTCCGCGCACGGTGCGCGTACGCGGTCTGGGCAGACCTACGGATAGATCGAGATGAATGCTGCCCGGGCGCCGGGTCATGACGTAGACACGGTCCGAGAGCCATAGGGCTTCTTCAACGTCATGCGTGACAAATAGCACGGCCGCCTGGAGCCGTTCCCAGATTTCGAGCAGCCACTCCTGGAGCGCGGCGCGCGTCAGCGCGTCCAGGGCGCCGAACGGCTCATCCAGCAGCAGGATCTCCCGGTCGAGCAAGACCGTGCGCAGGAGGGCCGCGCGTTGCCGCATGCCGCCGGAGAGGGTATGCGGCAGCGCGTCGGCGAAGCCTTCTAGGCCGAAGGAGGGCAGCAGCAACCGCGCGCGCTTGCGCGCGGCGGCGCGGTCTCCGCCGCCGACCTCAGCGCCCAACGTCGCGTTGTCGAGCAGCGAGCGCCAGGGCAGCAGCAGATCGCGTTGCGGCATGTACGCCACCTGCCCAGGCTCGCCGTCCTCCTGCGTCGCGATCTCGATGGCTCCCTCCGTCGGCGCCTCCAGGCCCGCGATGAGTCCCAGCAGCGTGCTCTTGCCGCAGCCGCTGGGACCCACCAGGGAGACGAACTCGCGGCGGCCGACCTTCAGGCTGACGTCCCGCAACGCCTGAACCGACGGCCCGCCGCTGGCCGGGTAAGCCTTGGACACGCCGGACAGCCGCAACACAGGCGGTCCGGCGGCAGCCATGTCCGGTCAGCTGTTCCGGATAAAGCTGTTGTCCATGGCCTCCGCGGTGTTGATCACGCGAGACTGCAGGCCGCGATCCACCATCCAGCGCGAATAGGCGTCCCATACCGCCTGCGACTGGTCGCCCCAGCGATCGGCGCCCTCGGCGTAGCGGGGACTCAACCACGGCTGGCTGAGACGCACCAGGTCGGCGTTGATGCCTTCGGCGCTCGCGATCAGGACTTCGGCGGCATCCTCGGGGTACTTGATCGCGTAGTCGTAGCCGCGCTTCAGCGCCCGTGTCCAGCGCTGGACGACATCGGGTCGATCGGCGATCAATTGCTCGCCCGTGACAACGACCGGCGTGTAGTAGTCCGGCACGCAGTCCAGGTCAACCATCCGCACAAAGTTCAATTCGACCCCGCGCAACTGCGCCTCGACGCCCGTCCAGCCCTCGAAGATCCAGACGAAGTCGACATCACCGCGCTCCCAGGCCACAAACGGGTCGGTGAAGCCGATATCGACGAATTCGATGGCGCTGACATCGCCGCCGTCGCACTCCATCAGTGAAGTGAGCACCTGACGTTCGACGTCTGATCCAAACGCGCCGTACTTCTTGCCCTCGAAGTCCTTGGGCCGGCGAATGCGCCGGTCCGCAGGCGAGGCAAAACCTGAGGTGTTGTGCTGAATGACCGCGGCGATCGAGACCACCGGCACGTCCTGTACACGCGCCAGCGTCACGCCTTCCTGGTAGCTGACCCCGAAACTGGCCGCGCCGGAACCCACGGCGGCCTCAACGCCGGCCGTGCCGGGCTCCACGATCGTGACCTCAAGCTCTTCCTCCGCGAAGTAGCCCTTGGACTGCGCGACGTAGAGGCCGGTGTGGTTGGTGTTCGGCACCCAGTCGAGCATGACGATCACACTCGCCGGGCCGGAGTGTTCTTCGCCGCAAGCGCTGAGCAGCGGAATGGCCGCCGCCGCGCCAAGCGCGCCCAGGGCGCGCCGTCGTGTGATTCTCATGTCCGGGCCTCCTCCGTTCGAACGTATATCCAGGGCGCAATCCAACGCCCGACGACATCGACCGCCAGAAACAGGGCAACGCTCAAGACCGCAATGACCGCGATGACGGCAAAGACACGAGCCGTCTGGAAGGAACTGGACGCGCGCAGCATGTAGAGGCCAAGCCCCTGGCTGGCGCCGACCCATTCGCCGATCACCGCCGCGATCACGCTATAGCTCGCCGCGATCTTCATGCCGCTCAGCAGCGACGGGATCGCCGCCGGCAGCTTGACCTTGCTGAAGACCTGTCGCCGATTCCCGCCCATCGAGCGCACCAACGCCTGCATGTCGGGGTCGGCGTTGCGCAGCCCGCCGGCCAGGCTGACGGCGATAGGAAAGAAGCAGGCGAGCGCGACGATCAGGATTTTGGGTGTGATGCCGAACCCGAACCAGATCGCCAGCAGCGGTGCCAACGCAAAGATTGGAATCGTCTGTGAGGTCACCAGGAGCGGCGACAGCGCGCGCCGGGCCAGTCCCGACTGATCGATCAGTGCCGCCACCACGAACGCCAGCAGCAGCGCCGCCCCGTACCCGATCGCCGCTTCCAGCAATGTGCGGCCGGTGTGCGGCGCCAGCTGCGGGAGCGACTCGACGAACTCGACCACAATCACAGTCGGACTTGGCAGCAGCCACTCGGGCACCGCGGCCAAGCGGGTCACGAGCTCCCAGATCGCGATGAGCGCCGCGAGCACGGCCAGCGACGGAGCGATCCGCATGAGGCGGCGGGTGTTCAACCGGCGGTCTGCTTGCGGTAGGGCGCGACTCGTTCGCGCATCGTGTCCAGACCGCTGGGCCGCTCCAGCAGGCGGATGTTGCTCTGGATCGCATCCGCGCCCTTCGCGATCGCCGCGCGGTGCGCGTCGATCGCGACCTGCATGAGTTGGGCGGCGTCATCCCCCTCGATCGTGGTTTCAAGGGATCCGACTTCGTACTCGAAGCCGGCTGCCTGGATATGCCCAATGGCGGCGTTAATCGGCTCCAGGTCGTCGCAGCCGGCCAGCGACTGCACTTGAATTGCCAGCGTTGCTCGTGGCATCGCCATCCTCCCTAAGACAACGAAATCCGCGGGTTGTCGTGCAACCTGCGGATCTGCCCGAGCCTGTTCCCTACGCTGGCATTACCCAGATCAGGTTCCACGGGTCGGTGACGGCTCCGGTCACCTTCTCAGCCGGGCTTGCCCCCGGCTCCCCCAGTATTCAGTTGTGCGGCTCGTCGCAATGCGAGCCGTTCGTTCACGCGCCTAACGCTCGCACGCGCCGATGGGCGTGTCAATTGCCGCCCAAACTGTGCTCATGCACGACGAGCAGCATGCCCGATCCAACCTCCAGCGAGGCCTTGGATTCAGCAAGTTCGTTGCTCACACCCAGGCTGGTTCCGACCTCAAGGCTGCGACCGCCAAGCTCGTACACCAGGCCGCCAGAGTGGATGTCGCGTACCGACCCGCCCACAGCCAGCAGCGTCACGGTATCGCCGGGGCGACCCTGGATTTCAACTCGATTCGTCACCAGCCGGACCTCGCGGCGGCCGTCGGCCAACGCGACGTCGCGGTCGCGCCAGCGCGGGTTGGCGAGCAGCATCACGGTGGCCAGTTCGTGGTCGAGACGGGCGCCGCCGAAGGCGCCGACCACCAGGATGCGTTCAGGGTCCAGCTCGACTGCCGCCCGCAGGGCCAGTTCGGCATCCGTTGCATCCTTGGCGGTGGGAAACCGGCGGATTTCCACCTCCGGATTGGCCGCTCGCGCCTGGGCGAATCCCGCCTCGCCGAGGGAGTCGCCGTCGCCGACGATGACATCGCAGACGCCGCCGGCCGCCGTGACCGCACTTGCCCCGCCGTCGGCGGCGACGACGCGGTCCGCCGTCCCTAGCTGCTGAGCGAGAAACGCCGACTCGACGTCCCCGTTCAGCACCACCAGCACCGTCAGGCCGGAGCCCACGCGACGTCCTCCGGTCTACAGATCCGTTCGGTAGACGTAGCGAACATCCCAGAGTCCGAACAGCGTGGGCGTCAGGTTGCCAAACACATTGCGCACGGCAGTAAGCCGCTCCGAGTGC
>DAOUIX010000105.1:0-4921 GCA_034423235.1 Chloroflexota bacterium
GGCCATGATGTCGTCGGCGTTCTCGATCGCTTCCTTCGACTCCAACTGGATCGCCACAAAGGCCTCGTCGTTGAATCGGTCAATGTAGTCGGGTCCGTAAACGCTGGCGCCGCCCGCGCCGTTGGAGCGGCCGCCGGCCGGCGGGAAACGCGAGGCAAAGGCCGCCGCCTCAGCCTGCTCGACCGTGTCGACCATCGGCACGATGATGCCCAGTGCGCCTTCGTCCAGCAGCCGACCGATCTCGTCGTACCGGTTGACGAGCGCACGGGCCACAGGGATCGAGCCGCCGGCGCGGACGGCCATGAACGCCAGCATGGAGGAGTAGCGGTCCCAGCTGCCGTGCTGGTTGTCGATCAGCACCCAGTCGAACCCCATGCTCGCCAACATCTCCGCGGGGAAAGGAACACCGAGGCCGCAGCCGGCCCCTAGTGCAACCTTGCCCTGCTCCATGCGTTGCTTTGCCGTGTTCGTAATCACGAGTTCCTGCTCCATTCGCCGCCGAGGCTCGGTGCCGGGTATGACGCTAGGCGGCAGCGGCAGCTACGTCAATTGCGCTGGCCCACGCGGCCCTTCGCGCCGGCCGCGGACTCCCGAATAGAGGCGATTCAGCCCCGTTTGACCCCGATGCCAACCCCGTCGCCGACCTGCACGATGGTCGAGTCCAGCTGCGGGTGATCCAGGAACGATCGATTGAACGACCGGATGATCGGGGTCCATTGGTGCGGACGGTTCGGATCGTCAGTTTCCATGGCCGCCTGACCGCCCCAGAGCAGATTGTCGACGCAGACGACGCCGCCCGGACGCAACCGCTCCACGACCGCCTCCAGGTAGGCCGGGTAGTCGTCCTTGTTCGCGTCGATGTACGCGAAGTCGTACGGTCCGGGAAGGTCGGCCAGCAAATCCAGCGCCGCGCCGCAGCGCAACTCAACCTTATCGGCCACCCGTTCGTGCGTGAGGTGCTCGCGGGCGCGCTCCAGGATCTCGCCATCGATGTCCAGGCAGATCAAGTGGCCGTCACTCGGTAGAGCGCGGGCGATCCAGGTCGCCGAGTAGCCGAGGTTCGTCCCGATCTCCAGCGCTGTTCTCGCGCCGCAGGCGCGCACCAGGGTCGCAATCAATCGCGCGGATTCGCGCTCGGTGATCGGTTCGCGATCCTTTTCGGCCTCCCGCTCGATCCGTGCCTGGACCATGGTGATTGCGGGATGAACGTCTTGCAGATAGGCCCAGTCGCGTGCCGGGCGGTCAGGATCCGGTCGTCGGCGGGCGGACATCAGCGGCTCAATCCCAGGGGTCGCGGCCGTCGGATGACTTCGGCCAGCGCGAGACGACGACTTTCGGATCGGTAAAGAACCGCACGGCGTCTCCGGCCTGTCCGTGCAGGTCGCCAAAGAAGGACGCCTTGCGCCCGGCAAATGGGAAGAAGGCCATCGGAGCGGCGACTCCGACATTTACGCCCACGTTCCCGATGTTGACGCCTGACACGAACTCGCGAGCGGCGGGCCCGCTGCTGGTGTAGATCGAGGCCGCGTTGCCGAAGGGGCTGGCGTCAATCATGTCCATCGCCTCCCGCAGGGTTCCGACCCGCTGCAGGCTGACCACCGGGCCAAAGACCTCTTCCTGCGAAATCCGCATGTCCGGGGTGACTTCATCGACCACCGTCGGACCGACCCAATAACCGTTGGGCAGCCCCTCGGCGGTCATGCCGCGTCCGTCGGCCACCAGCCGCGCGCCCGCGGAGGCCGCGTCGTCAATGGTGGCCAGGATGCGCTCGCGCGAGTCCTGCGAAATAACCGGTCCCATCCCGACGTCCGGATCGAGCCCATCGCCCAGGCGCAACGCCTGCGCCGCGCCCTTCAGACGGTCACTGAACTCCGAGTAGACGTCGTTCGCCGCCACAACCACCGACCCTGCCAGGCAGCGTTGGCCGGCGCAGCCGAATGTGGAACCCATCAGGTTGGGAATCGCGGCGTCCAGGTTGGCGTCCGGAAGAATGACCAGGTGGTTCTTGGCCCCGCCCTGCGCCTGCACCCGCTTGCCGTGCTGGGCTGCCAGTTCGTAGATGCGCCGCGCGACCGGCGTGGTACCAACGAACGAGACGCCTTGGACTCGCGGGTCCGCAATCAGGGCTTCGGCCGTCTCCGCGCCGCCGTGCACCAGGTTGATGACTCCGGCCGGGAATCCGGCCTGCGCGATCAGGTCCATCATTCGTGCCTGGCTGATCGGAGTCTGCGGGGACGGCTTGATGACGTACGTGTTGCCGGTGGCCAGCGCGTAGGGCGCGAACCAGAACGGCACCATGGACGGAAAGTTGAAGGGACCGATCTGGACAAACACGCCCATCGGCTCGCGGATCGACGTTTCGTCAATACCTGCGGCGATGTCGGCCGAGAAGTCGCCCATCTGGAGCGTCGGAATGCCGGCTGCAACCTCGATGTTCTCAAGAGTCCGGATCAGCTCGCCGCGCGCTTCTTCAAGCGTCTTGCCGTTTTCGATGGTGATGGTTCGCGACAGATCCTCGAACTGCTCCTCGACGAGGTGATGCAGCCGGAACAGCAGGCGTCCGCGCTCCACGGCCGGCGTCGCCCGCCAGCTGGCGAACGCATCTTGGGCGGCGCCCACGGCGTCCGCCACATCCGCGTTTGACGACGTTGACGCCTCGGCCACCACGCCGCCCGAGGCGGGATTGGTGACCTCAGCGGCATCCGTGCCGCGCGGCGCCGTCCATTCCCCCTCGATCCAGTTTTGGAGCGTCTCTACCTCCGCAGCCATGTCGCGGACCTCCTTGCCTTATGCCTCGCGCGACGATACGACACCAGCCCCGCCGCGCGTAGACTGTCGCGCTTCCCCGATGGCGGAACCCCATGGTCGCACTCGCGCTCTCCACTCGCGATCCAGCTATGGCCATTGGCCAACCGATTGACGCCCTGGACACGCCGGCCCTGGTCCTGGACCTGGACGTCGTCGAGGCCAACATTGCTCGCACCGTCGAGATCGCGCAGGCCGCCGGCGCGCGGCTGCGCCCGCACATCAAGACCCACCGCATGCTGGCCGTGGCGCGGCTCCAGATCGACGCAGGCACCCAGGGCATCTGCTGCGCCAAGACCGGAGAGGCCGAGGTCTTCGCCGACGGCGGCATCGATGACATCTTCATCGCGAACCAGGTCGTTGGTTCGGCCAAGATGCGCCGGCTGCGAGGGCTTGCCGAGCGCGTCAGACTTGCCGTCGGCGTCGATCACCCCGAACAGATTGACTTGCTTAGCCAAGCCTTCGGCGGAGCCGATCCCCTGGACATCAGCATCGAGATCGACGTTGGCCAGCGCCGAACCGGAGTCGTGGAACCCCACGAGGCTGTCGATCTGGCTCAACGAGTGCTTGATGCACCCGGTCTGGCTTTGCGCGGCGTCTACACCCACGAAGGCCACGACTATGCCGCGCGGGACGACGCGGACCTGGCTGTGATCGCCGACCAGGCTCAGCGTCAAATGCTGGAGGCCGCGCAGGCCATCCGGGACGCCGCCGGCGCGCCCTGCGAAGTCAGCATGGGTTCGACGCCGTCGCTCTTCGCTCGCAAGTTCCACGCGGGCATCGACGAGTTGCGACCAGGCACCGCGGTCTTCAACGACGGCTCGCACGCCAATTTCCTGGGTCACACCGACTGGTGCGCGGCCACCGTGCTGGCCACCGTGATCAACCGCCCGGCACCCGATCGTGTGGTGGTGGACGCGGGCGCGAAGGCCCTCACGTCGGACCGGCGAGGACCGAGCATCCTGGAGAACAGCGGATTCGGCATGGTCATCGGCCGGCCGGACGCCACGATCATGAGCCTGTCCGATGAGCACGGCGTGCTTTCGGTTCCCGACGCCGGGGCCTACTCGATCGGCGAGGTAATCCGGATCATTCCCAACCACATCTGCCCCTGCGTGAACCTCTACGACCATGCGTTCGTCGCCCGTGAAGGCATCGTCGAGGACGTCTGGGAAGTCTCGGCGCGCGGGCAGAGCCAGTAAGCCTGGCGAATCGACCGAAAGGGAAGCTCGAAAGCCATGGGAGCCCTCGACGGTCAGGCCGCCCTTGTCACCGGCGGCGGCAGTGGCATCGGCCGCGCGGCCGCGCTGGCGCTGGCGGGTGATGGCGCCTCGGTGGCCCTGGTGGGTCGTAGGACGCACTTGCTCGAGGAGACCGCTCGACTGATCGAAGCCTCGGCCGGCGCCAGCGCATTGGTCGTGCCCGCCGACCTCGGCGATGCCAAGGCCGCCCGGGGCGCTGTTGCCCAAACCGAAGCCGCTTTCGGCCGCCTGGACATCCTGGTCAACAACGCCGGGGCCAATACCGCCGCGCGCAGCGTCGGCACAACGAGCTCGGACGACATCGACAGGCTGACGCGCATCAATGTGACCGGCCCTCTCACCCTGACCCAGGCGGCGCTGCCGGGGATGCTGGAACGCGGCGGCGGGGTGATCGTCACGGTGGCGTCGTACTCGGTCCTGAGTCCCGGGCCACCCGGCGGGACGGCCTACAGCGTTTCCAAGGCGGCGGTCGTGGCCTTGATGAAGGCCATCAACGTCGAGTACCGCAACCGAGGTATCCGGGCCTGCATCATCTATCCCGGCGAAGTGGACACCGCCATGCTGGACGCCCGCCCGCTCGTGCCCGGCGCCGATGCCCGCTCGACCATGATGCACGCCGACGACATGGCCCAGATCATCCTGCTCTGCGCCCGCATGCCGGACCGAACGCTGGTCGAAGACATCTACGTCCGCCCCACGCACCTCCGCAACATGCAGGCCGATATCGCCGCGGCGATGGAGCACTAGCCGACGTCCGAACCGCTCAGCCGAAGCTGGCGCGAAACCGCGGTCGTTTGGGAATGGGGCGGGGGTGAAGGGGGAGCTATCTCTCGCCAGCCCGAACCCCCAGAGGG
>DAOUIX010000106.1:0-4663 GCA_034423235.1 Chloroflexota bacterium
CCGATCCCCGACACTCCCGAAAACATCGCCCGCGCCATCATGCAGGGACCGCCGAAAACCGAGTGGGACTTCGAGCGCGAGGCTGAAGCAGCCCGCCGTGCCAACCGTTCGCGCTAGGGCCGTTGGCTAGCTATCGCTATAAGCCCCATCGCGGAAGGTAACCGGCGGCGCATCAGGGTCGAATCGGAAGCCGAGCGGTACAAGTTGGAGACGGTTGCCGAAGGCGAGCGGTCGCGGATCATCGCGGAGGCCCAGGCTGACGCTGAGTCAATCAGGCTGCGCGGGCAGGCCGACGCCGATGCCATTAGGGCGCGTGGTGAGGCCGAAGCCGACGCCATTCGCGCCCAGGGCCTGGCCGAAGCCCAGGCCATGAACAAGAAGGCCGACGCCTGGAAGGAGTACGGGCAGGCGGCCATGATCCAGCAACTGTTCGACTCGCTCCCCGACGTGGCCGGTGCGGTGGCGCAGCCGCTGGCCAAGACCGACAGCATCGTGGTGATCAGCAACGGGGGCGATAACGGATCGGGCGCGGGGGCCAGCAAGGTGACGCAGGACGTGTCGTCCACCATCGCGCAATTGCCCGCCCTTGTGCAGTCGCTAACTGGGGTCGACTTGATCAGCTCGCTGAAGAACCTTCCAGGCATCGTGTCTGACGAGTCGGCGCAGAATGGCGCCGTCGAGGCGGAGGACTCGGCGTCGGACCAGGAAAAGTAGCCAACGTTCTGAGGTAGCCGCGGGGTGAGAGCATCGCGTTCCCATTCCCTCCAGGTGCGCCCGGGCCAGTCGATTCGGCGCAGGCCCCTCGACCTCACGGGACGTCGGACAGGTGCAGGCGCTCACTCCACGCCATACATGCAGGACGGGTCAGCCACGCAGTGCTCGCCGCGATCAGACTCGATGGTGTGGCCGTAGGCCAGGCGGGTGACGACGCTGCCTTGACGTAGGAAGCCGAGGTCGTCTTCCTGGTATAGGTCTTTGGCAACGCGTCGCAGATCGTGGCCGCCGAGCAGGCGGGCGACGGCATTGCCGACGTGGCCGACCTTGGCCAGGCCGGCGTCTTCCATGCGCTGGCCCAGGCGGTTGAAGTCGCTGCCGGGGTGACCGGGTTGTGGTGGGCAGCCGACGCTGACGAGCGGCGCCAGCGTGCCGTCGGCGTGGCGCATGGTCCTCCGGTTCCGGACGGGTTTGCGGTAGGGCACCTGTAACTCGATTCGGAATGAGTAGTTATGGACTTAGCGCGTAGCACGTCTACACGCTCGGAATGCCGGGCAGCACCGGCTGCGGTTCATGCCGGCCCACCACGGTCGGCGTCTTGAACCGTCGCCCGTCCAGTATGTCGGCCACAGTGAGGACCTGGAGCCGTGGATAGTCGATGCCC
Source organism: Chloroflexota bacterium (assembly GCA_034423235.1). Taxonomy (GTDB): domain Bacteria; phylum Chloroflexota; class UBA11872; order UBA11872; family UBA11872; genus UBA11872. The sequence continues at coordinate 1,379 of DAOUIX010000106.1, forward strand.
AGCACGTCCAGCGTGCCCGCTCTCGCGGCGAATCTGGCGAAGTTTAGCGCTTGCGTCGGCCCAAGTGGGTTGAGCGCGATCAGGCCCGCCAGCAACGCTTCACCGTTCTCTAGGACGCCGTGCAGCGCCCGCAGGTCACGGATGCTGACCGTTCGCCCGCCCTTGACTTCCAGCACCATGCTTTGCAGGTCGGGATCGTCCGGCAGCGCGAAGTAGAGCCGCCCGTCGATCCCGCCGTCAGCCGTGCGCTTTGTGGTGACAAAGCCGTCCACCTGTTCGACCGCCCACTTCTGGAAGTGGTACTTGTCGCGCTCCCAGAGGTCGCGCGCGCCTTCCAGGTCGCGCGGCACGCCTTCAACGGTGAAGTCTTCGCCCTCCACCAATCCGAGCCGGTCTTTGAGTCGCACGCTCGCCACGCGCTTGACCGCATGAATCGCGATATCGATCCCGATCCAGCGGCGCTTGAGATTGTGAGCGGCCTCTACCGTGGTGGCGCATCCACAAAACGGATCGAGCACGACATCACCCTCGTTTGATCCGGCCTCGATCAAGCGGTCCAACAGGGCCAGCGGCTTCTGCGTGGCGTAGCCCATGCGCTCGCGCCCGTAGGCCGGTTGAATGTCCATGATGATGTCTTGGGCCGCCATGCCGTCCATATCGTCCAGGTAGCGCTTGAACGCTGGCACGCCGCGCCCGCGCGACGGCCAATGCACGCGGCCAATCTCGTCGAGATAGTCGAGGCCAGCGATCACGCCGCTCGGCATGTTTTCGCTGCCAGGAAACGAGCGGGGTACCGCCCAATGTCGTCCGCCGGCCGTCGGGCTGTGGTGGCGCCACGGCCGCCCTGACTCGCCCTCGCGCGTGCCCGCGCCCGTAAGATCGCCAACTCGATAACGCCGCCCGTCGTCATCGTCGGTATAGCGGTAGAACCGCTTCACGTAGTCGGGATCGTACGCCTGTAAGACTCGATTCCAGGTATAGCGGTCGGACTTCGAGTAGAACAAGATCGTGTCGTGAATCGGCCCGAAGCGCCGCGCCGCGTTGTGTGCGCTGGTGCGCTTCCAGACCAGCTCGTTGCGGAAGTTGGCATGGCCGAAGACCGCATCCAGCAGCGCCTTGATGTAGTGACTGGCGGTCGGGTCGCAGTGCAAGTACAGGGAGCCGGTCGGCTTCAGGATGCGGTGCATCACGAGGAGACGTTGCGCCATATACGACAGGTAGGCCAGCAGGCGCGGCTGCGTATGGCGAAGCGCCCGCATCCAGAGGCGCCACAGTTCCGCCGTATCGTCGTCAATGCCACTTTCGCGCATGAGCACCGGCATGGCGCGGATCGCCCGCTCGCGCTCGTCATCCAGCTCCCAGGTGTCGCAGAAGGCGTCCAACTGGTCAGGCAGTGGCCGGCCGGTTTCGTCCTTGTAGATCGCGTTGTACTGGCGATTCGAGTTGAACGGCGGGTCCAGGTAGATCAGGTCCACGCTGGCCAGCGGGAAGTCTTGCAGGATGGTCAGGCAGTCGCCGTAATAGAGCCGGTTCACGCGACCGACACCGCGTCGCGAATGAACGCGCCGAACGGGTTGTCCTGGTTGCGAATGTTGAACTTGAAGCAGGATTCGACGATGTAGGCCGCCGAGTGACGGCGGCTGTAGTGGTGGTGGCTGCCCATCCACGCGCGCTTGACCAGCGCCCAGAAGCCTTCGATCCCGTTGACGTGAATCAGCCCGTCCACGTAGCGGGCGGCGTGGTCCACGACCGCATGGCGCATCGTGCGGCCCACGCGCCGGTACGCCGGCCATTGGTCGGTCATCAGCACGCTGGCGTCTTTGTCCACGTGCCGCTCAATGAACGCTTGCAGGTCGCGCCCCGTCACGCGGGCGGATGGTTGCGCCGCCACCCGGCCGCCACGCTCCATCACGCCGATGATCGGTTGCTTGCGGGTGCCGCGGCCGCGGGGCGCGGGCGGCTGATCGTCGTCACCGTGGCGGTTGCGCTTGCGCGGCTTGCCGCCGATGTACGCTTCGTCGGCTTCGACGATGCCGGACATCAGTTCGTGTTCGTCCACCATCGCGGCGCGAATCTGCATGGCGAGTCGCCAGGCCGACTTCTGGTTCAGGTCCAGGTCGCGCGCCAGTTGGTGACTCGACAGGCTCTTCTTCGCGTTCAGCATGAGCGAGATCGCCAGGAACCACTTCGGCAGCGGGATCCGGGTCTTGTGAAAGATGGTGCCCTGGGTGACGGTGAAACTGGCGTGGCACTTGTGGCAATTCCAGCGAGCGATGCGCCGGCCATCGTTGCGGCGACCGACGTTCGTGGACTGGCAGTGCGGGCACGTCGGGGTGTCGCCCCAGCGCACGCGCTCCAAGTGCTCTACGCAGGCCTCATCGTCGGGGAATCTGGTGAAGACTCGGATCAGGTCCATCGCGCCGCCCTCTCGAACTGATGCTTAAGTGTCGGCTATTCCGCTCGCCCTGTCAAGTCCATAACTACTCATTCCGACTCGATTTCGCTGAGGTGTACGGCGGTGAGGTTCTGGTAGGGGACGCCGAGCAAGAGGTACAGGCCGTTGCGGTCGCGGATCTGGCGCATGGGGCTGTCGGCGTCCCAGGCCGATTCGCCGCCGGCGGTCACGATGGTCTCGGCGAGCGGGCCGATGGCGGCGATGCTGTGCCAGAGGTGAAGGCTGCGGCGAGCCTCGGGATGCCGGCGGCCGGCATCGGAGATGGCGCCCATGAGCGATGGGGTGCGTAGCGGATCGAAGACAAAGTCAGGGTCCCGCGAGAGCAGGTAGGTGAATGTGGGAAGCACCAGGGTTCCCTCGGGTCCGAGCGTCTGCAGCAGCGCGTCGATCACCGTGGGGGCGCCGCCGGTGACGTGGCCGAGGCTGCGCAGGGAACTGTGGACCATCAGCAGGCCGCCGCGGGGAACGCCGAGTCGGGTCAGGTCACGAACCAGCGCGGCGCGGTCAAGCGGTTGGGTGGGTTGCGGGTGCTCGGGGCTGTGGTTCATCGAGTTTCGAGCCTCCGGGGTCGGCCGAGTTGCGGTGATGCGCGTCCTGGTGGAGCGACCAGAGTAGCCTGGAGTCCCGCGGTGGATGCGGGGGGCAGATTGGCGTGCTTTGCGCGCGTAAGAGTTTTTTCTAAAACGGAGTTAGTCACTTGTGACTGGGCGTGCTATACTTAGGCACGGCCAACGAGACAGGTGACCGCATGGACCTCATCCGAATCTTCGACCAGTTCCCGGACCAAGAATCGTGCATCGAGCACCTGGAGCGCGTCCGCTGGGGCAACC
>DAOUIX010000107.1:0-6393 GCA_034423235.1 Chloroflexota bacterium
GGCAGGGCGGATGCTGGCAATGCTGGCAGTGCCAGCAACGCAGGCCGGGATGACGGTGGCAGCGGCGCGGGCGGGGCAGAATGGGGCGTGCTATGCCCTGCGGCCGTCATGAGGAGGCGCTTTGGCTGACGGGATCTCGATTCTGGAATTCATTGCCAAGTGGAAACGAGTGACGCTGAACGAGCGGGCGGCGGCGCAGGAGCACTTCATTGACCTGTGCCGAATACTGGGCGAAGCGACGCCGGCCGACGCGGATCCCGAGGGCGAGTGGTACTGCTTCGAACGGGGCGCACGCAAGGACAGCGGCGAGCGCGGCTGGGCGGACGTGTGGAAGCGCGAGCACTTCGCCTGGGAGTATAAGGGCCGGCACGCCAACCTGGACGTCGCCTTTACCCAACTCCGGCAATACGCGCTGGCGTTGGAGAACCCGCCGCTGTTGATTGTCTCGGACATGCGGCGCTTCCGCATCCACACCAACTGGACGAACAGCGTGAGCCAGGTTCACGAATTCACGCTGTACGACCTGGACGACCCCGACACGTGGAACAAGCTGAAGTGGGCCTTCAGCGACCCGAAGCGGCTGCGGCCCGAGCAGACCCGGCAGGCGATCACCGAGCAGGCGGCGGCCAAGTTCGCGGACGTCGCCCAGCATCTGCGCGAGCAGGGCCACGACCGGGACGCGGTGGCGCGGTTCGTGAACCGGTTGGCCTTCTGCATGTTCGCCGAAGACATGGGCCTGCTGCCGGACCAGCTGTTCCGGCGCCTGCTTGACTCGGTGCGCGGCCGGTCCGACCGATTCGCTCCGCTGGCCACGGACCTGTTGGCGCGGATGGCTTCCGGCGGCATGTTCGGCGTGGACGACGTGCCCTGGTTCGACGGCGGCCTGTTCGACGAAGACGCCGCCGCGCTGCCGCTGGATCGGACGGGCGTCGGCATGGTGCGCGAAGCGGCCAGGCTGGACTGGTCGGAGATTGACCCGTCGATTTTGGGCACGCTGTTCGAGCGCGGGCTGGACCCGGACAAGCGCTCGCAACTGGGTGCGCATTACACCGACGCCGACAAGATCATGCGCATCATCGAGCCGGTGATCGTGCGGCCCTGGCTGGCCGACTGGCAGACGGTCAAGGACCTGATTACGCACGAAATGGCCGAGGCGGACCAGCCGGGGGCCGGCAGCCGCCGGCGCGACCGGGCCGAGCGGCTGCTGCGCGAGTTCCTGGGTCGGCTGCGCGGGTTCCGGGTGCTGGACCCGGCCTGCGGCTCGGGCAACTTCCTGTACCTGGCGCTGCGGGCGCTGAAAGACCTGGAGCACCGGGTGCACGTGGAAGCGCACGCGCTGGGGCTGGGGCGCCAGTTCCCCACGATCAGCCCGGCGAGCGTGAAGGGCATTGAGCTCAACCCGTACGCGGCGGAACTGGCCCGGACGTCGGTCTGGATTGGTGAGATCCAGTGGATGCGGCGCAACGGCTTCAGCGAACGACGCGATCCGATCCTGGACCCGCTGGACACAATCGAGTGCCGCGACGCCATCCTGACGGCCGACGGTACGGAACCGGAGTGGCCGGCGGCGGACGTGGTGATTGGGAACCCGCCGTTTCTGGGCGGAAAGCTGCTGCGCGGGACGCTGGACGACGACTACGTGGAGGGCCTGCAGCGGCTCTATGGCGAGCGGATTCACGGCGAGGCCGACCTGGTGTGCCACTGGTTCGACAAGGCGGAGCGGCTGGTGACGGGCGGCAAGGTGGCGCGGGCCGGTCTGGTCGGTACCAATTCGATCCGCGGCGGGCGGAATCGGTCGGTGCTGGACGGAGTCGTCGAGCGAGGCCTGATCTACGACGCGTGGTCGGACGAGCCGTGGGTCGTGGACGGCGCGGCGGTGCGGGTGTCGCTGGTCTGCTTTGCCGGCAAGGACGCGGGGCTGTCGACGCGGCTGAACGGCCAGCCCGTACCGCGCATCAACGCCGACCTGACCAACGGCGCCGTTGATCTCACGCGCGCCGGCCGTCTCCCGCAGAACGCCGGCGTCGCCTTCATGGGTGATATCAAAGGCGGCGCGTTCGATATCCCCGGCGACCGGGCGCGCGAGTGGCTGCGGCTCCCCGCCAATCCGAACGGTCGACCGAACGCCGACGTGCTCAAACCCTGGATCAACGGCATGGACGTGACTCGCCGTCCATCAGGCAAGTGGATCATTGATTTCGGCAACCAGATGAGCGAGGCCGCCGCCGCGCTCTTCGAAGAACCGTTTCGTCATGTCCAGGAGCGCGTGCATCCCGTACGCAGGCACAACCGTCAGAAGAAGCGCCGCGCGCTTTGGTGGCGTCATGCCTCACCAGCACCGGAGATGTGGCTGGCACTGGAGGGGCTGCGACGCTACATCGCCACGCCGACCGTTGCGAAACACCGACTCTTCGTCTGGTGCGACGCGCGGATTTGCCCTGACCATCAACTCATCGTCGTTGCCCGCGACGACGACACGACGTTCGGGATCCTGCACAGCCGATTTCACGAGCTCTGGTCTTTGCGGTTAGGAACTTGGTTGGGGGTGGGCAATGACCCGCGCTATACACCCACCACGACCTTCCAGACCTTTCCGTTCCCGGAAGGTTTGACGCCGGACATGCCCGCCGCCGAGTACGCGAACGATCCGCGGGCTATCGCCATTGCCGAGGCCGCCCGCAGGCTGGTCGAACTGCGTGACCGGTGGCTGAATCCGCCGGAGTGGGTGGAATGGGTGGATGAGCCGGTAGCGGGGTATCCGAAGCGGGCGGTACCGACGGCGGCGCCGCCGCTGCGGGAGCTTGGGCGGCGGACGCTGACGAATCTGTATAACGAGCGGCCGCAGTGGTTGGTGGATGCGCATGGGGAGGTGGATGCGGCGGTGGCGGGGGCGTATGGGTGGCCGGTCGAAATCACCAACGACGCCTCACTGCATGAACTTCTAACGCTAAACTTGAAAATTCGATCTTGACTCAATTTACCTAGCGACCAGATGAGCGTCCCGAAGCGCCAGCACTATGTACCGAAAATGCTGCTACGCAATTTCACGGACGAGAACGGCTGGCTGTATGTCTTTGATGGACGAGTCCCGACGATCGGCGTTCGACGCTCGAGGCCGGAACAGGCATTCGTGCAAAAGGACTTCTACACTAGATATTCATACGAACACGCAGATAAGAGTTACTCCATCGAGCATTAACTTGCCCAAATGGAAGGATCTGCAGGCCGGGTAGACAGGCGAATAATTTCCTCGGTAAGGGCAGGAAACAATCCGCATTTAACCCAGCAAGATAAGGACGATTGGGACTCGTACTTTTGTAGTCAGCTGACACGCAGCCCGGAAGTTCGTCCTTCCGACGAAGAACTAGGCAGACTGAGGCGCCAATTGGGAGAGAACATATTGGATCAAGGGGAATGGTCACCGACAGCAATACGAAATGTGAAGCACGTTGTCAGTGATCGCCAAACGGTATCCCAAAGCAATCAGAATATTAAGGCAAGTCTTGCAATTCCGGGACCCGGGGAACTCTTAGATGTCATACGTGACAAAGGGATCCGAATTGCACGCATTAGAAGGGCCAGTAGGAGCTTTGTCATCGGAAGCAAACCTATAGTCAAGTTCACTCCATCCGGTCATACAAACCTTGCCTATCCTGCCGTTCTCGCCTGGCTTCCCATCGCCTACGACGTCGCTGTGACTCCAGCTTCAAAGCCGGGCAAAGAAGAAATGGTCGAAGTCACGAATAACCAGTTCGTTCGCTGGCTCAACGACGAGGTTTTCAACCAGAGCACCGTCATCGCCGGACGATCCGAAGTATTGGTCAAGTCGTTGACCAAGAAGATTCATGCTGGCGTCCGCTAGGCGCAAAGCCGTCAAATCCAGTCAGGCCGCCTAGAGCAGTTACTGCCAGATTGAGCGAGTCAACCAGTTCCGATGTTATGCGATTGATGGGACATAGAGCGAGGGGGTAGGGACTGGGGTTCGAATCGTCCCTCCCTGCGGCAGGCCCAGGGCTAGCTCACCACGAATTATGGGAGCCGTGATGGTTGGGGTTCGAGCGGAAGAGGCCGGTTAGAAACCGGCCCCTACGTCCGGAGCGAACTCGGAAGGCGGGGGAGTGGGAGCGGGCGGTTGCTTACGAGAGAGCGAGGAGGGTTTGTATGAATCTCCTGGCGTGCGGGGATGCGGCTGTGACTTTGGCCGGGTCGAGGTTGGCCAGGATTGCGAAGCTGTGCCTTCCCTTACTGTAGCCGCGTGCCCGTGTCGCCTGGGCGGCCCGTTCAAGGCCGTTGAGCACGTCCTGCTTCGGGATCCGTTCAATGTTCGGGATTCCCGGCAGTGCCTGCGGCCGAAAGCCATTGCCATAGAACGCTTGGAGCGCTGGGCGATCGGCGAGGAACCAGGATTCCATGACCTGGACCATGAGGTGGCATTGGTCGTTTGTTGCGCCAGCTGGGCGATCCCAGTCGTCGTTCGCTTTTAGATGTGTCCACGGATCCTGGGCTGTGACCGGGGCTTCGGCGTCGACAAGGAGAACGGCGGTTCGAGCTCCTCTTTCGTGCTCCGTCGTGAAGGCGTCGTACGCCTGCCGGCGGCCGCCGGCCGCCTCGATCCTGGGCATCCTGCCTGCTAGTCCAGCTTCCTCCAAGAATGCTCCGAATGCGCGGCGGCAGTCTCTGTTCACGGACTTCGATTTTCTGTCGCCGCCGCCCTCAACGATGAGCTTCAGGCTCACCAGCGGTTGCCGCCGATGTGGCCGCTGGTCCAGAGTTCGCCGAGGCGGTATTTCTCAAGCCAGGGTTTGAGTTCCTGGGCGTCGAGACGTTGGAGCTGGGTGGCACCGTCAGATTTTTCGCAGACGATGATGGCTTCGGGGATGTGGGAAAGGGCGTCGACGAGGATGTCGGAATGGGTAGTGACGAAGAGTTGGGTGCGGGCGGAGGCTTCGACCAGCAGTTTGGCGACTTGCGGGATCATGTCGGGGTGGAGGCCGAGCTCGGGTTCCTCAATACAGATCACAGACAACCTGTCAGCGTGACAGAGTACTGCCAGCAAGCAGAGGTAGCGCAAGCTACCATCGGAGAGGCGCGTAGCGGGCACGGGGTGCTGCAATCCGGCTTCATGAAAGAATATCTGTACCGGTCCGCCGACTATGCTGACAACGATGTCTTCAAGCAGCGGATAGAACGTCTTCATGCCGTTCAGAATCTTCTGTTTCGTTGGCGGCTTTCCTAGCAGATAACTTAGGACGACTCCGAGATTAGAAGCATCTTCCATTAGTGGAAATCCAGCAAGATCGGCTCTCTGCGGCTGGCGGGACGGCGTGAAGCGTCCGAAGTTCGAGTCGCGATAGAAACTCATATATCCAAAGCCGTAATCAAGATGAGTGAGTTCTCGATACATCTCCGAGTCACGAATCTGTGACAATACAGACTGTCCCTGCTTGAGATTATCACGGATATAAGATGTCTTATTTCTGGACTTATCAAAGATATTTATCAGCGATCTTCCCTTCATGTATCGATAGTATGTATCAGGATCTTCGTTGCCGGGCCGAGCCTTCTCGTCCTCAATCACTTCATCCTGCAGCTGGAAATGCACCCCAGCTACACCAAAGGAGAGCCGGTACCTGAGCGGCATCTTCCCGCGCGGATATTCCACCGTCACATCAAGTGTGGCTATACCAAGCTCCTCGACACCCTTCCAGAGCCATTCGCGGACTCCGCCACCTTCGAGAATGGGCGCCTCTAAATCTCCTGAAGTTGCGCTGAGCAAAGAAAGGGCTTGAATGAGATTGGACTTGCCGGAGGCGTTGGGTCCTATGAGGACGTTGAGGGGTTCGAGCTGGAGTTCGGGGGTGTCCGGGCCGAAGGAGAGGATGTTCTGGAGGCGGATGGAGTGAAGGAACCGCTTGCCTTCCATTGGTTACTCCGGCCGGGGCAACGGTTGCGGGCGGAGTGGGCGACGCGACTGGGTGAAGGTCTCAGTGAGCCGTTGAGGGACCGGCGACAGTGACTTGAGGATTGTCTGTGTGGTCTTCCGGAGTGTCGATTGGGGGCGGGTGTTCACTTCAGATGCGTGGGACTGCCGGTTGCCCATTCTAGGGCGTGCGCTGGAACTGCCGTGGACGCAGGCATCAGCTGGTTGAACCTCGACCGAAGTCGAGCGAACGGGTGGGGTGCTGGAGCGATGACGGGGCAGAGTTGCCGGGGTGGACTGTGCGTGGTTCAACTGGCTGAGGACAGGGTTCGGGGACCTTTTTTGGGCGTGAGGCTCACGGATGTGCTGGCTGGCCTTCGAGACCTTGCCGTTGGGTACCCACAAGGGGCACCCCTACAGGTGCGGGCGCGCCTGAGAGTGATGGGGCCGGCGCGCCACGGACGGTTGGGAGG
>DAOUIX010000108.1:0-46642 GCA_034423235.1 Chloroflexota bacterium
TGGCTTATCGCAGCCTGCTGCGCCCTTCTTCGGTTTCTGACGCCAAGGCATCCGCCAAGCGCCCGTTATAGCTTGATCTCCGTTAGGCCGGCAAAACTGCAGCTTTACGCATTTCGCGTAAATCTTCACTTGTCAAGGTTCGCAGCCCAAACGCCTAGGCGAAGAACTGAGGGCCGCTCGCAGTCTGCGCCGCGGGGCAACGACCCATCATAGGCGAACCTATCCAACCGGTCAATGGATTTCCGTCGACCAGGGCCGATAAAGGCTGCCGACACGGTCCGGGGCGTTGCCTCGACCAGGTGTCCTCATCGAGACCTCCGGTCCGCAGCGGACTCCGGACGCAGACGCCACGAGGCCCGGCGCGAAAGCGCCGGGCCTCGTGATTTGCAACCGCCAGGCGGTTGCAACCGATGGCGAACCTAGATGGCCGGGAAGCCGAACTTCTGGCGCGCCGCGTTGAGACCGTCGCGCTGCGACTCCAGGGTGCTGGAGACCCAGTTCTCAGCCTTCTCGATCGACTCGTCGACCGACTCGTCGCCCAGGAACGCAGCCTGGATGAAGGCGTTGCGCCACTCGTTCATCTCCCACCAGTTGGGGAGCATCATCATCAGGTGGCGGCTTTCCGGCGCCTCGGCGTAGCTCTTGAGCCACTCCATGCCCTCAGGCGGCGGCTGCGTGGCTTCCGGGGTGTCAAGCGATGCCTTATACATCGGCAGATGCCCCCGGTCGATCGCCACGCGGCCCTGGTAGACCGGACCGCCCAGGAAGAGCGTGAGGTCCACCGACTCCTCAATGTTGCCCAGGCGGATGGCGCCGTTGGTGATGAGGTTCGGTTGGTCGTTCCAGGAATGCCGCTCTTCGCCGATCGGACCATGGGGCATCGGACCCAGCGACCAGCGGAACCGGTCCTTGATCCGCGGCACGTCGTATCCAGAGGTGTAGACGCGCCCGCCCAGCCAGGCCCAGACCTTGCCGGAGGCGAAGGCGTTGCCGAACTCGCCGGCTACGCGCTTGGCCTCGGCGTTGGGGAACGAGACGTTCTCGTCGTGAATGAGACCCACGTCGAACTTGAGGCCCCAGTCGCCGCCGTTGTCGAACACGGCCAGGCCGGTTTCGTCGGCGTTGCGATAGGCCAGGCCACCCGCGCCAAAGCACATGGGCGCCCACTGGAACTCGTAGTCGTTGCGCGCCCAGCAACCCCAATTGTCGGTCTCGGTGTCCGTGGCTCGCCGAGCACCGTCCAGGAAGTCCTCAGCGTAGGTCCAGCCCGCGCTCGGAAACTCGATGCCGACTTCCTCCGCTCGGTTCAGGTTGATGACAATGCCGCCGGTGCCAGCCTGGAAGGCCAACCCGAACTGGTCGCCGTCGATGACGGTCGGGACCGAGCCGCCTTCGGCGTGCGAGTGGTCGAAGTTGACCGTGTACAGGTCCGGGATGAAGTAGTAGTCGTTCTTGTCGTAGTCGTCGCGCTTGTCCAGCGCGTCGTTGATCTGGGTAAAGCCGCCGTCGGCGACAAAGGCGCCCAGCATCCCGCCGTCCAACATCGCCACTTCACCCTGCGTGCCAGCCGCCATCTGCAAGGGGAAGAGTTCGCGGTAGTCGGCCGGCTGCGGCTCGAAGCGAACGTTGATGTTCGGCCGCATCTTGGCGTACTCGCGCAGACCCCACTGCATGGCCGCGCCACGCGGGCCGGAGGTGTGGTCGCTGACATAGCGGATCGTCACCGACTCCTTCGCCGGCATCGCTTCCGCCATGGCCGGTGCCGGAGCCTCCGTCATCGCCGGGGCCGCCGTGGCGGCCGGGGCCGCTGCCGCGGCCGGCGTCGCCGGTGCTGGTTCCGGTTCCGATTCGCCGCAGGCGGCCAGGACTGCCGCCGCGCCAACGCCCATCGCGCCGGCGCCGGCCGCGCGGAGCGCCGCGCGACGGCTCAGAGTCTTTCGCATTGATGCCTCCTCGCGCCCCAAGTAGACGATTCCATGACTTCACACGGGCGCTGCTAGCTGCGCCGAGAGAATAGTCCGATTGCGTGGCGTGGCGCAACGCATTAAGGCGACGGGCGGCCGCTTCACCTGGGAAGGGCACGCGGCCCACGCGGCCCAGCGCGTGGCGTTCGGGAACTGAGGGATTCATCGTCGCGCTGCCGACGACTCCGGCGCCAAACATCGGCTGAATCCGGCTCATGGACGGGCTGCGGCCGGGAACCAATGGTTTGCGGACCGGCGGACACTCCGCGGGTCCGACAAGACCCATCGACACCGCCGCCGGCGGCCGCCCCCGGAATCGCAGCTTCCAGCACCTGCCCGTAGACTGCCCGCATATCGCGGGCCCGCGGCAACTGAAGGATTCACTTCGATGCACCTGACTCCGACCGAGGCGCTGCGCAAGCGTGACGAACTGGTGGATGACGGCTATACCGTGATCCCGGGAGTCGTCGCCGAGCCAATGCTGGATGAATTGCGGGCGTGGACGGAGGAGTACTTCGCCACCCACGACGTCGACCCTAAGTACCGATACCAGGGAAGTGACATCCAGGTGATTCCACCCGACCGCTGGGACGAGCGGCCGCGTGAGCTGTCGGAACGCGTGTTTCCGGACCCGATTGCCCAGCGGTTCCTTGCGTATCCGGATCTGCGGGCCGCCTGCGAGACCCTTCAGCTAGAGGACCTGACGGCCAGCGGCGGGATCATCATTCTTTCCAAGCCGCCAAAGGGTCCGCCGCTGTACTGGCACCAGGACTTCATGAACTGGGAGAGCCCCGAGGCCGCCACGCCCTGGCCAACCAAGATCTTCCTCTCGGTGTATCTGACCGACACGACACTGGCGAACGGCTGCTTGCAGGTGATTCCGGGCACGCACACCACGCGGATCGAGTTGCACGACTCGCTGCCGGACGCCCATGAGGCCGATATCCAGGCCGTTGAGGATCACGAAGGCCACGCGGCATTTGTCGAACACCCGGACGCCGTCGATCTTCCGGTGAGCGCCGGTGACCTGATAATCGCCGACGCGAGGGTGATGCACGCGGCGCGCGCCAATACGACTGACGCCCGGCGCACGCTGGTGCTGGCCTGGCACGACGTGTTTCCGTTTCCGAATGCCCCGAGCTGGTGGACCCGCCCGATTCCCGAGGTCATCCGCGAGGCGGACCTGGCAGCCAGTTACGAGAGCCGCCGCCGACCGACCGCGTACATCCGGTAGCCCCCAAAAGAGCCGGACCCGCGGCCAGCGCCGAGACGGCCCGGGTGGGGAGCTTCGGCCGCCGCACGACGATACCCGGACCGCGCGCAGGGCCGATGGGCCTTCGTGCGTGGTTGGGAGCCGACGGTCAGACTCGAACTGACGACCTGAGCTTTACGAAAGCCCTGCTCTACCAACTGAGCTACGTCGGCGCATGCGCTGGAATCGTAGCACCGGGTACCTGCGCCTCAGCGAACGGCCCGGGACCAGATGGCCGGCCCAATCGACAGCGCGGCTAGCCCTGCGCAAACGAGACGATCTCATCGAACGCCGGCCGGTAGCCCTCGCTGGTATCGACGACCAGCGAGGGGAATTCCAGACGGAGCGGCTGATACGGCGGTTCTGACGTATCTCGCTGGATGCGGACCAGTTGCCGCAGATCGGGGTCGGCATGGAAGCGTTGGCGCCACCGCTCATCGCGCCAGCGCCGAACGCGACGCTCGTGGGCGACCGCCGTGTCCGTTACACAGTTGACGATGCGGATGTTGGCCGACTCGCTGACCTGGGTGATCCGCGGCGCCCAACGATGGTGTTGAAAGGCCGCTTCCGCGACGAGCGTGACGCGGCGGCGAATCAGGAGCTCGACGACTTCAAAGAACGCCGCGGTGGCCGCGCGGTTCGCCGCGTCGCCCGGTTCCGGTTCGAACGAAGTCGACGCCGTGCCCCCGACGAACCCTTCCTTGATCTCGTCTCGGCAGATGGCCGGACAGTGCACGGCTTGAGCCAGTGCGTGCGCCAATGTCGTCTTGCCGGACGCGGGAGGACCGCTGACGACGATCAGGGTTGGAGGCATCGCCGTCGGGATCGGGAGAAACGAGGCGGCGGCAACTCCACGCGCATCGACCCACAGGGCATTGCCTAGGCGCCTTGGATCTGATCAAGCACGCGGGACAGCGCGTGACCATCACTCGGGATCACATCGTTTGCCACGTCCAGCAGCGGCTTCGGCGCGCCCTGAACAGCCAGCCCACGCCCCGCCCAGGCGAGCATTTCGAGATCGTTCAAGTCATCGCCAACGGCCAGCGCTTCGCAGGCCCGCACGCCCAGGCGATCGGCGAGTTGCGCCACCGTTGCGCCCTTGGTTACGCCCGGGGGCAGGACTTCCAACCCGACGGATTCCAGTCGTCGACTGCGCCAGACGACGACGACGGCCCGCTCTCTGAAGGCGGACCTGAGCTCCTGCTCAAGCATCTCGCCAACGTGGGGAGGCGCCAGACCGAATATCTGCGCGGGCGGCGGCGCCAGGTCGGCATGCGCCAGGCGGCATACGCGCGATCCCTTGGGATCCAGGTAGCGACGGTACGGCGCGCAGGCCCTCCAATCGCCGTCAACCAGGTAGCGGTTGCCGGACGAAGCCGATTCAATCCAGATGGCCGGCAGCCCGGCCGCGCGCAGAATCGAACGGGCCCCATCGGCCACGGTGTGCGGGACATCATGCGAGTCGAGCAAACGCCCGTCCGCGGCGGTGCGGGTGCTGGCGCCGTTATTGAGTACCAGATGGGCGGTGGCCGGCAGGGCGCGGGCCATCTCCCACATGTCCAACCAGCCACGGCCGGTGGCGATCACCACGTGAACACCCCGTTGCGCAACCTCGCACAGCTTGTGCAGAACCCGAGGCTCGACCGGCGAGCCAGCCCGCGCCAGGGTTCCGTCAACGTCGAGCGCTACGAGCCGAATGCTAATAGTCGTCGGTGTCCACGGCGTCGCCATCGTCGGGTTCGATCGCGTCGAACTCCTCGTCGGACGGCATCTCGCCCGCTTCCATTCGATTCAGAACTCCCTCGTATTCCTGCGGGATGTCCTCGCCCATTTCCTCGGACATTTGCCGGGTCATGCGGGCCAGGCTACGGGGATCGCCCGACTCAAGCCCTGGCATCAGTTCGGACATCGCGGCATCGTCCATGCCGAAATCGTCGCCTCCAAGACCGTCGGCGGCGGGGCCGCCACGCAACAACGTCGGGCGCGAAAAGAGGCGTTCGAGGGCCGCCTGCCCACAATGCGGACAGTCCGGGTGAACCACGGCCGCAAGCGTCTTGAAGAGCCGCGATGAGCGACGGCCACACGCGGTGCAGTGATATTCGTAAACGGGCATCCGTCGCGCGTTCCAGTCGGCCGGGTCTCGCGATTGTAGGCTCGTTCGATTAATTCGATCGGGCGTAGAGGCGGCGCCAAGGCGCCGGCAACTACGTTTCGGGCGCCCCGATGAGCAACCTCCGCCTCCGTCCGCGCGGGCCGTTCCGCGGCGACTGGCGGCGGCGCACCGGACCGCGCGCCGCTGGCATTACCGCCCTGTGCTGGCTGGCGCGGCTGGGAATCCGCCCCAAGCCGCCCGAGGGCAAACCGCTGCCCGGGAACCCCGGAATGTCGGTGCTGGTTATCAAGCCGCTGGCGCTTGGCGACGTCCTGCGAGCCACGGGCTTCACGGCGGCGTTGCGTCGGAGCGTGCCAGGCGCCCACATTGCGTTCGCGGTGGGCGACTATGCCGCACCCGCGCTGGCCAACAATCCCGACATCGACGAGATCATGCCGATGGGCATGCTGGGCACACCGCGACGCTATGACGGTGCGCAGTACCTGGCATTTGTCCGTCGCATCCGCCAACGTAAGTTCGATGCGGCGTTCGTCCTGGACCGGTCGCCGGCCATGGCCGTGCTGCCGTACCTGGCACGCATTCCCTACCGCATCGGGATCGACAGCCGTTTGCGTGGCTTCACGAATACCACGCGAGTCCCGGTGGACATGGAGGACAACGAAGTCGAGACCTATCGCCGAGTGGCTGAATCGGCGGGGCTGAAGCCAGGCGACTCGCCCTGCGTCTTTCGGCCCACGCAGGACGACATTGCGACGGCACGGCGGCTGGCCGAGGAGTTTGACCTGGACTCCGGAGCGCTGCGAGTCGTCATCGCGCCGGGCGGAGGCGTCAACCCCGGCGCGGTGGACGTTTCCAAGCGCTGGCCTGCCGAGCGTTTCGCAACGATTGCGGACTGGTTGGTGCAGCGCCACAGGGCCAGCGCCTGCCTGGTTGGAACGGCTTCCGACAGCCCATCGATCGCGGCCACGCTACGCGCGATGGATCAGGCGGCTGTGAACCTGGAAAGCCGGACGACGTTCGGGCAGTTGGGCGCGCTGATTGCGGGCAGCGACCTGTTCGTTGGCAATGATTCGGCCAGCGCCCAGCTGGCGCTGGGCGTGGGTACGCCCAGCGTGACGATTTTCACGGCCACCGAGCCCTGGATTTACGGCACGGCGATCCCGCGCGCCACTGCGGTCTCCACCGGCGGCAAGGCGCAGGGCCTTGGCGGCCCGCCAACGGTGGAGATGGTAAGAGCGGCGATTGGTCAGCAGCTGTCGCGACGACGTGAGACCGGCAGTTCTAGGACGAGGCCCGACGCGGGGACCCCGCCGGCGGCGGATTGACGGCAACTCTGGATCCGACGCGGTAACCGACGGTGCGCTCCGCCGCCATGACGACGCCATGCTCGTGCCACACGGCGGCCGCCGGTCCGCCGACCACGGTGCGGCAGATGCGCCGTAACGGACAGCGGTCGCAACGCGGCGAGCGGGACAGGCAAACGGTAGCGCCCAGGTCCATCAAACCCTGGTGATAGTCGTAGTGGCGCCGCGCCGGAACCAGCTGCTCGGCCAGGTCACGCAGCCGCCGACCGTCTCGATAGACCGAACCATCGGCGGGCAGGCCGACGGCACGCGTCAGCACCCGCGCAATGTTGGTATCAAGCAGGGCCGCGCGGCGGCGCAGGCCAAAGACATATACCGCAGCCGCCGCGTACGGGCCCAGACCGGGCAGTTCCCGCAGCCCCTCCAGCGAGTCGGGCAGTTCGCCGCCGTGCCGCTCAATCACGATCCGCGCCAACTCCTTCAGCCAGAAACCCCGGATGTGATAGCCAAGCGGATCGGTGAGCTCCTTGACCTCCTCGAGCGTCGCCGCGTGCAGGTCGTGGATCCGCGGCCAGCGGGTCACGAATTCCTCGAAAACCGGGGCAACCCGCGCGGCCTGGGTCTGCTGCAGGAGGATTTCGGATACGGCAACCTGATAGGGCGAATCAATACAGCGCCACGGCAGGTCGCGGCCAGCACGGCGGTACCAACGCACGATCCGGTCCTGAAATGCCCGACGGAAGTCCGCATCGACGTCAACCGTCGGCTCGGCGGCGGCGACCGGCGTCACGCGACGCCCCTCCAAACCGATGCATCACGCGACGGGACCGCGCGGTTCGTGATACTTGCGGACATTGAGTTGAGGACTGGCCGCCCTATCGAAGCCATTCGAGACGCACTGCAGCGCAGCCTACGTCAGGCGTGCGTGGTGCTGGTAGGCCTGAGTGCGCTAGCCGCGTGTGGCGACCCGGCGCCTACGGCATCGCCCTCGCCGGCGGCAACGTCGGCTCCGTCCGCGCCACCCACCATCGTCGCAGCCCCGCGTGAGTTCAACCGGCCGGCGCCCCAGGCGACAGAGGCGGCCACCGCCGCGCCAGACACGCGGCCAGCCGAAGCGCCGCAGCCGCCCACGCCGCTTGCCGTGAGGCCTATCGCCACACCCGCCTACGCCGTGGCGCCCGCCCCCGAACCCACCGAACGCCTGAATCTGCTGGTGCTTGGGGTCGACCAGGCGGAAACCTTCGTGGGCAATACCGACGTCATCATGATCGTCAGCATCGACCCGGCGACAGACACCATCTTTGTGCTGTCCTTGCCGCGCGATCTCTGCCTGGGCGCCTGCGACGGGCACTCGTCGCGTATCAACGAGGTGTACAAGCGGCAGGGCGTCGAGGCGCTCAAGCAGGTCCTCTACCACGTGACCGGCTTGCGCGTCGACCACTGGCTGCTGGTCAACTTCCACGGCGTCGAGGCCATCATCAACCAGCTGGGTGGCGTTCGCGTCTGGTCGAACCGCGAGTTTGACGAACGCTTCATCTACCTGGAGACCGAGGAAGAGATTCGCCTGGTCCTGGAGGAAGGCTGGAACACGCTCAATGGGCGGGAAGCGGTGGCCTACGGCCGCTCGCGCAAGTACGACAGCGACGGGGACTTTGCCCGTATCTGCCGACAACAGCAGGTCGTGCGGGCGCTGCGCGAGCAGTCGCTCTCACCGTCCCTGGTCATCAACGCGCCGGCGCTGCTCACAAGTCTGAGTGGGGCGTTCAAAACCGATTTCCCCGTCGCCAGCGTGCCCGCGCTGGGCAACCTGCTGCTGGCCATCCCGCAGGAACACATCAACTCCTGGGCAGTCCATACACGCGGCCAGGACCTGCTGGTCTGGGAACAAGGTCTGGACGGCGCCAACCTGCTGCGACCGGACTTGCACGCGATCCGCGACTTCGTCCAGGAAAGCCTGATCGAATCCACGCGGGCCCACCTGGACGATCAGGGCAACCCGACCTTCGTACGCGACAACTGCGAGGACTATTTCCCCTAGACGCGAAGGTCCGGAATATCGACAGACTGGCCGTGCCCGACCGCAGGCTGGTCGGCAAAGGCCGCCACCTCGGTCCAGGCCGGATAGCGTTGATCGCGTAGCGACTGACCGACCAGCCGGAGTCGAACCGGCTGCGGGCGGTCGGGGGCGAACTCGAAGATTGCGTTCTGAAAGTACTGGCGAATGACGCCCAACGGCGCGTCGGCGGTATGTACGGTGCCGGCCGCGCCGGAGTCCGGTCGTGCATCGGTGCGCGGCGCGCCAAACTGCGACTCGCCGCCGTAGGTGTTGAAGAAATCGAGAAACCCGATCTCGGTGCCGTCGATGGCGAAGTTCGACACGCGGTGGCCCCAAGTTCCTACCAGCTCCCCGGGCCGTGCGGAGATGACCTCGGGTTCGACCCCCAGGTCCGGGGCCCCGCCGCGTCCGCCGCCCAGGAAATCCCAGACCGGTCGCGGCCGCACCGCTCGACCGCCATCGGGCTCAGCGGCCCAGTCCATCACCCCGCGCTGAAAGTACTGTGAGACCGATCCCTCGCGCTCCAGCAACGGCTCCGAGATCGGCCATCCCCAGCGGTCGATTCCACCAGTGGCTGTGAAGTAGGCCGCGAACGGCGCAATCCGCAGTTGACCATCCAGCCGCACCAGCCAATTGGTCAGGCTGTGGGCGGTGGACGAAGTCAATGGCGCCCGGGCCGCGACGCCGACTGCCAGATCAGCCGCTTCCGCCGCCGGTGTGAACTGCTGAAGGCCGGTGCGGAAGGTCTGCACCTGATGATTCAACGAGTCGGCGACGTACACGCGGCCGGCCTCGTCCACGGCAACACCGCGGGGGAACAGGAACTCACCGTCCTCGCGACCTTCCTCGCCGAAAGTCCCCGCCAGGGTCCCGTCGCTCGCAACCACGGCCACGCGATGATTGACGTCATCGGTTATGTAAAGTCGATCGGCCGTATCCACGGCCAGGCCTATCGGGCTTCTGACGTCGGGCATCTCGGCCACCACGCGGACAAACGACCCATCGGGCTCGAACGCCTGCACGCGGTCGCGGAAGGTATCCGCCACGTAGACCGTCTGGGAGGCGCCCACGGCAATCCCGGTCGGGGTGCTGAACTGACCGGGCGCTCGGCCGCGCGAACCCCACGCCAGCAGGAATTCGCCGTTGCGGTCGAATTTCTGGACGCGGTCATTGAACCCATCGGCCACGTACACGTCGCCGAAGGCGTCCAGGGCGATCCCGCGCGGCGCGCTGAACTCGCCCGGGTCGGCCCCCCGCCGGCCCCACCGACGCTGAACCTCGCCCTGCAGGTCAAACACCTGCACGCGCCGGTTGCCGCCGTCGACTACGTAGACCTCCCCCTCAGGCGATACAGCCACGCCCTGCGGACGCCGTAACTGACCCGGCCCCGAGCCGGACTCCGCCAGTACGCGCACAATGCCGCCGGCCGGCGACTGCGCCGCCAGCTGATGCAGCCGTGAGTCGGTCACGTAGATCAGCCTGTCCGGACCCACCGCCAGGCCCCAAGGCGCGCTGCCTGCGCCCTGCTCCAGGCTCGGCAGCCACTCGGCGTCAATGTCGGCGCGCACGGCCGGCCGGACTGCGGCCAATGCAACCGCGCCCACCAGGCCGGCCCGCAGCACGCGGCGACGGGGGAGTGGTTTCATGGTGTACGAGCCGGGGTTGTGCATCGGTCCGCGACTCCGAAAGTCTAGCGCCAGCGCTACACGAGACGCCGACCATGGCGGATATGCACATAGAACGAGCCCCGGGAACCGCCGTGACGCGGACACTGCAAGGCACGTTGCACGCAGTCCACAGCCGCCCGGCGGATGATCAGCGCTAGAATCCGCGCCTAAACACCGCCACTGTGGACAAAGGCGCGCCCATGCTTCGGCTGGCCTTGGTGGGGTGCGGTCGGAACGCCAGGGCGCTGGCCGCCGCGGCCGCCGCCTCCGACGTGTGCCAATTGACGGTGGCCCTGGACGTCGATCCGGACGCGGCCCGCTCCGTTGCCCGTGCGGCCGGTCTGCCGGTGCGGGTGGGCAACCTGGAGTCGCTCATCGCGTCCGACGCCGATACGTTTGACGCGGTGATCGTCAACACGCCCAACGACTCGCACGCCAACATCGCGAAAACCGCGATCGCGGCCGGCAAGCACGTGCTGGTGGAGCAACCGCTGGCCCTATCGGCGGACGCGGCGATGACTGTCCAGCGGGAGGCCGAGCGAAACGGCCTGTGTCTGATGGTGGCGCATACGCTCCGCTTTATGCCCGCCAACGTCCAGGTCCATCGCGCGCTGGCGGCTGGCGAACTGGGACGACCCGGCATGCTGCGCAGCCACCGCTGGCTGCGACGCGTTCCGGGGCCGCCAGGTGGCTGGAAACACGACCCTGTGCGCACTGGTGGCTTGGCCGTTCACGAGGCGGTGCACGAGATCGACCAGGCGCTCTGGCTGATCGGCGAGCGACCGACGCACGTCCACGCCCAGGCAACGCCCGACCTCCTGCAGATGCACCTGGGGTACGCGTCCGGCGCCATGGCGATCTGCGGCATGGCCACCGGCCTTGCGCTGGGTAGCGGCTATTACTCGCTGGCACTCATCGGATCCCTCGGCGCGGCCTACGCCGACGATCACCACAACGTGCATCTGCTCTATCGCGGCATCCGCCCCCAGGCGTTCGTCAGCGACCAGCGGGCGTCAGCCGTTCGCGCGCAACTCGATGAATTCGGCAATGCGGTCTTGGACGGTCGCAATCCCAGCGTTTCCGGCGCTGACGCCGTGGCCGCTCTCCAGATCGCTGAAGCCGTGGCGGCATCCGCCGCATCGGGGCGTGCGTCCCACCTCACGGAGAGCGGCTATGTCCTCGCCTGAGCGCTATCGCATGCTCGCGCTGAGCGCAGCCAAGCACGACTACGTGGCCCTGGCCTTCAAGGACCATCCGCGCTTCCAGGTCATGGGCGTCACCGACGAGGCCACCGCCGCCGGCTGGGTGCATGAACAAAACGAGCAATTGGCCGCCGACCTGGGCGTGGCCTACGAGCCCGGCGTCGACGCGGCCATCGCCAGGCACCGACCCGACGTTGCCGTGGTCTCACCCGAAGCGGCTCGACACGCGCGGCTCAGCGTGCGCGCGGCCGCTGCGGGCCTGCACGTGGTTCAGGACAAGCCCATGGCGCCCACGATTGCCGACTGCGACGCAATCGTCGCCGCGGTGGAGCGCGCCGGCGTGCGGTTCCTGCTCTGGAATCGGAACACTCAACCCGCGATCGAGGACGCGCGGCGGGTCGTGCACGCCGGCGAGATCGGCGAGCCGCGAGCGATCCACGTCGACTTTTTCTTCTCCAAGGACGCCGGCGTTCTTCTCGACTCCGACGAGCCGGAAGAAATCCCGGACTGGTGGTTGAGCGAAGGCGAACTGACCGTCGAAGGCATCTACCCGCTGGCCTACATGCGGCACATCCTGGGCCTGGACGCGTTGCGGGCGTTCGGGCGTACGTCCGCCCACTTCTTCCGCCGCCATGCCGAGCACGGCGTCGAAGACATCGCCACGGTATCCCTGGAGATGGAGGGCGGCGCGATCGGCTCGCTCTGCATCGGGCGCATTGGCGAACCCAGCCATCCAAACATTGGCGAACTCCGTGTTCACGTGATTGGATCCACCGGCGCCCTCGTAGTCGCGGAGCCACGTCCGGAAGTCGCCGTCTACACGCGGGGTCAGGCGCCGGGCGACTACCGGAACCGCCGCACGGACGAGGCGTGCGACCGGCGGCAGGTCGACCACTTTGTGACCGCGCTCGACACCGGCGGCGACACGCTCCTCACGGCCCGCCAGGGCCGCCACATCGTCGCCACCGTGGTCGCGGCTCTCGAATCCGCCCGCAGCGGACATCCCTGCGAGGTATCGCGCCCGAGCTAGCGATCAGGCCGCCGTTGTGGGGGGTCGGCCTGCGCGTCGAAACCGTGGGCGCTAGTCGCTGCGCTGTTGGTTCAAGAGAATCATGCGGAGCTCGCGCACATCCTCGCGAACCTGATCGATGCTGGCCTGGAGCCTCTCATCGGCCTTCTGCAGGCCGCTGATGGCCTCTTCAACCTTGCCCCAGCGGTAGAACGCGCCGCCCGCGGCAACCAGAGCCGCAACGGCAGCGGCAGCGGTGATAATTGTCTCGGTCATCGTGGTACCCCACGTGCCGCTCGCCGCGTCAGCCAGCGAGCGGGTGCGCCCAACTGTTCGCGCCTTGAGGCCGTCCGCCCATCACCGCAGGCACTTGAACTCAAGCGTACCAACACCATCGCCTGATGCTGTCCGGCAGACGCCCTGGCGGAGGCCCACCCAGGCATCAAGCACGCGACAACCTGGGCTCCTCACCGCGCCGGCACGGGCTCCGCGGTTGGCGTCAAGAGCGCACGCAGTCGGACATTCAACGCCTCGCGGGCACGGCCGGCCAGGTCGCTGAAGCTGGTGAAGTTGCGGGCTTCGACCTGGTACGCGCCACAACCCGGCTGCAAACCCGCCGGGCACTGCTCTTCATTCTTGGCAATCAGCGTATAAAACGGCGCGTTCAGCGGCTCGTCCACGGTTGCAACGTCCGCGATTCCCGGATCAACCAGCGGCGCCAGTTCATTGGGCGTCATATTGACCACAATGACCACCGTGCCGCGTTCAAACTCCGAGCGGATGACGTCAAAGTCAACCTCGTCCCGCGCATCGCCGTGCACCATCAGCGTCGTCGGCTCACGCGACGCCGCCTCGTCGAAGGTAGCCACGGTGCGAATGGCGTACTCGGTGCTTTCCCGGCCATCAAGCGGCAGCCGGCGGTCCTCCTGCAAGTCCGTCGGTTCGAAGTACACGATGAAGTCCAGGCCAAACCGCCCCAGCATCCGCTCGAACAGCAGGAACAGCACAAACACCCCCACGGCCACCATCAGCGCCCAGACCAATCGCTGCGCGGGTGGAGACAGGCTTCGTATCATGCGGGTTGCCGTGCGTTGGGATGGTCGATTGTAGGGGCACGCCCTAGCTGCTCGCGCGGCCTAGCCGTCGTCGCTGAAATCCAGAATGCCGCCCATCGTGGCGCCGGACACGCCGGCGCTTCCGGTCACCGCTCAGGTCGTGCTGTAGGTCAGATACGCGTCGCGCAGAAACGAAAACAGGCTGCGGCGGCGCTTCCGGCTGCGGCTTCCGCAACTGGGACAGCCGCGATCGGCGGGGCCCCGCGCCGTCTCGAAGAAGCGCAGCGGCACATCGTAGCGCCGGCCGCAATCCAGGCAGTCGTAGGCTTTGGTCGTTAGTGAAGGCATAGCCAACTTCAGGGTAGCCCAACGGCGGACCGAAGAAGAAAACGCTTGGAGCGCGTCACACTTTGGGAATGACCCCGATTGATCTAATGGCGGGTCCGCGGCCATGACGGTGGTCCTGTTGCTGGCCCGGACCCGCCCCCTCCCCCGCGCAAATGCCTGAGGCCGCCTGGGGCCCGATGCTGCTTGCCGTCGGGTCCGTCATCGCGGCGCTGGCGGCGATCTACCTTGCCGTTCTGAGCGGTCGTCCCGTCGCCGCTCCGAAGCTGCGCACCGAATCCGCGGCACGCGGCCGCTTTACGCGCAACGCCCTCGTCCCGCTAATTGCCAGCGGCTGCGACCGGGCAGTCTTCTGGGTGTTCTGGATCGTGGCTCTGCGCATTCTGGGTCCCGAACGCAATGGCGAGTACGCCTTCGCGGTGAACTTGCTCACCTACTTCGCCGCGCTCACCGACTTTGGCCTGGGGACCGTGCTCACCCGCGACATTGCCCGGCGTGATGCCGACCTGCGGCCGCTCTTTGGCGCGGGCCTGGTCATCCGCCTGCGCCTCGTCGGCCTGAGCATTCCGCTGATGCTCGGCCTGGCGCTCGTGTACTACGCCACCGGCTCGGTCTCCGGCGCCACGGTTGTCACGGCGGCGGTGCTGGCCGCCGGTCTGCTGCCGACGGCCGTTGGCCAGGCGTACGCCTCGGTGTATGGCGCGTGGGAGCGCATGGACCGCCGGGGGCTGGTGGCGGCCGGCACCTCAGCCCTGACCGTGGGGCTGGGCCTGGCGCTGCTGGGCGGCGGCGCCGGAGTGATCGGCCTGGCCATCGCGGGCGTGGTGTCGGGCACGGCCTCATGGCTGGCGCTGGCGCGGCCCGTGGGATTCAACCTGCTGCGCTTGTCGGGGCAGGGCATCGCTCATCGACGTGATCTCCTGTCGTCAGGCTTCCCCCTGATGCTCAACGGCCTGCTCGCAACAGCCTTTGTCCAACTGGACATCCTGATCCTGCAGGCCATGGAGGGCACGGCCGTGGTCGGGCACTACAACGCGGCCTACAAGTTCATCAACGCCCTCAACGCCGTACCGGCGGCCGTGGTTCTGGCGGCGTTTCCGCTGATGGCGCGGGCGGCCTCGGACGCTGAAGCGCTCGGCCGTTGGACAGCGCGCACCTGGCGCGTCCTGATCTCACTTGCCGCGCCGGCCTGCGTGCTGCTGTTCGCGCACGCCGAGCCCCTGGTGGGGACCCTGCTTGGCGAGGACTTCCTGCCATTCACTGCGGAGGCCCTGGCGATCTTGATCTGGTTCCTGCCATTCAGCTTTCTGAACGGAACGCTGCAATACGTCGTCATTGCACTTGACCGCCAGTGGTGGCTTACCCCGGCCTTCCTGGTTACGACCCTGTTCAATGCGGGGGCCAACCTGGCACTGGTACCGGTGTACGGTTTTGTTGCGGCCGCGGCCACGACCATTGCCAGCGAGGTGGTTCTCCTGGCGCTGCTGGCCTGGGTCTTGCGGCGCGACCGAGTGCTGCCGCGCCTGGCTGAACCCGCGCTACGACCGGCCCTGGCCGCGGGTGGCCTGGCCCTGGCGGTGTGGCTGCTCCGGGACGCGCCGTGGATCCTGGCCGCCGTCGTTGGCCTGTCGGTCTATGCCGCGGTGCTGGCGCTCAGCGGCGGGATCAAGCTCTCGCTCCCCGGCTCGCGAGGCGGCGGCTAGCGAATCGGCCCACCCAGCGCTTCGCGCATCGCCGCCTCGCTGGTGAACGGGATCGTCGGGGGCACGATGTCAACGGGACCCAGCCAGAGATAGTCGACGCCCGGATGGTTGATCCTGGCCAGGCGGCCTGACGCCGTCAGCGGCCGGTCATCGGGTCGCAAAAAGGCGACGAATGCTTCGTAGGACCCAGGCTCAGCCTCCGCCGGCACCCAGAGCGCCGTGCGGATCCGATGCGTGTCGCCTGGCTCCCATTCCGACGTGCGGCGGAGCGAGCGGTCCTGCGCGTACAAATCCTTCGCGTAGACCACGCCGCTGGGCGTGCGCAGCCACACACGCACGCGCAGGTCGTAGTCAACGGATCGCATGGCCCGCAGGAAGACGGTAAAGCGCACGCCATCGCCCGCCTCGCGCGGCCCCTGATCGGCTCGAGCCCCGCTGAACTGGATCACCTTGATGTCAAAGTCGCTGTCAAGCGTCACGTAGCCGCTGCGGTCCACCAGGTCCAGCACATTGGTCATGTACAGCTGCAGGACGCCGTTGCGATAGACCTCGGATCGAGCCTGCCATTGCGAGCTGAGCCAGGCTGTGACATGACCTTCGGGATCCGCCTGCTCGAGTCCTGCCAGGACCACCCATAGCCGGCGGTGGTTATC
This sequence comes from Chloroflexota bacterium, assembly GCA_034423235.1. Classification (GTDB taxonomy): domain Bacteria; phylum Chloroflexota; class UBA11872; order UBA11872; family UBA11872; genus UBA11872. The sequence continues at coordinate 16,324 of DAOUIX010000108.1, forward strand.
GACCGCTCGCTGGAGCTTGCGCGTGACCTCCTCGGCCGTCACCGCCGGGGGCACCTCCTCGGGCAGGAACCAGACGTCAACCTTGTCCAGGAAGTCCGGAAAATAATGCCGCCAGTACCAGCCCTGCCAGGGACCGGCCAGCACGACGGCGTCCCTGAACTTGCCTTCGTCGCGACCCGGGCGCCTGGGACGGGCCAGGTTCTCGATGGTTGACGTGATGGACCGGTAGTCCCCACGGCGGTAGTCGTCGTAGTAGACCCGCGACGCGTACACCGGTCCCGCCAGGGCTGCGATCACGACCGCGGCGACGGGCGCCGTCAACCAGATCCGGCGCGGCACGTGACCGAGCGGCACGGCGGCCAGAATGGCCAACGCCGGGATCGCCGGGAGCAGATAGCGCGACTGGTAGTCCTTGTCGAAGAACAGCAGAAGCGCTAGAAATCCAACCACGGCGGCGATGCTGGCCAGCAGCAAGCCCGCCGCACGTCGGGCTAGCGCCAGGACAATGCCCGCCACCACCAACGCTCCCAGAACCAGAGACGTTAGCGACCCGGCGCGCCCACCGCCTCGAACGGACGCATCGCCGGCGAACACATCCAGCCAGGCGCTTGATGCCACCTCTTGAACCACGTCGAACCCCAAGCTCCCCGTACCAAACGCCGGCAGGCTGTCCTGCACGCCGCGCGCCAACAGGACCCACGGCAGCGCGACGGCCGCACAGGCCAGTTCGACCGCAACGAACGCAAGAACGCGGCGGCGCTGCCGGCTGAAGCGCCACGGAAGCGACAGGTTGATCGCCACCACGGCCAACGCCGCGGTGTAGTCGACGTACGCGCCGACCGCGATGGTCAGGGCCAGCCAGAGCCAGTCGCGCGCGCGGCCATGCCGCATCGCCCGCTCGAACAGCCAGAGCGCCAGGGTGCCGAAGAGAGCCGCGGCGGCGTACATGCGCGCTTCGCGGCTGAAGAAGACCAGCATGGGCGACGCGGCGACCACGCCGGCGGCAAACACCGCCGGCCACGGCCGCAGGTACATTCGCGCCAGTTGGTAGGTCGCCGGTATCAGCAGCACGCCAAACGGAACCGAGAGCAGGCGCACCAGCGGCTCCTGCTCGCCGAACCAAGTCGTCCAGAAGTGCAAGGCGATGTAGTACAGCGGCGGATGCTCGAATGGCGCGTCGGCGATGGCGCCGACGATGTCCAGGGGCGCGGAACGCGCGTACCAGACCGCCGCAACCTCGTCGAAGTCGAAGTCGCCCAGGGCCTGCAGACGCAAGCCGCGCAGGACCACGCCAGCCACGACAATCGCAAGCAGCGCCGTCAGGGGAGTGACTCGCCGCGAGAGACGCACCGGAACGTCCCGCCAGCCGGTCGGGCCGGAGCTAGGCCGTGCAGTCATAAGCGGCCAGCGTGCGACGGGCGATCTCGGACCAGGTATGGCGGGCGGCGACGGCCTCCGAACCAAGCGCCAGCTCGCGGCGGCGCGCGGGGTCATCGCGAATCTCGGCCAGGGCGACAGCCAGCGCCGCCGCGTTGTCCGGTGGCACGAACATGGTCTCGTCGGCGCCCACCGCCACCGCTTCGGCAACGGGCGGCCGGGTGGTGACGACTGGCACGCCGTGCGCGACAGCGTTCATGTAGGAACCGCGCCGAGCGGAGAGCCCATCCAGGAACGGCAGGGCGATCACATCGCAGGCCATCAACCACCGCGAAATCACGGCCGGCGCCTGCGCTCCGCTGTCAACCAGGCGTACCCCATCGAACGTCTGTTGCGGCACGGGCGTTTCGGCCCGACGTGCGCCGGTTGGCGGCGCCGCCGCGCCAATCAGCGCCAGCAAGGTCCGCGGACCGATCAGTTCGGGGCGCCGCAGGGCGTCGGCCAGCACGCCGATGCCCTTGTTGTGCTGCCGAAAGCCGAAGAAGCCAACGATGAAGTCCTCGCCCCGAAGGCCCAGGGCCTCTCGCGCCGCCAGCCGGTCGCCGACATCCGCGGGCGGCTCGATGGTGGGCCCGGCCGGGATCCAAAAGCTGTTCCGCTCGCCGGATCCCCACGCTCCGGCTCGCCGTCGGTCCATCTCGTCAACGTAAATCGCCGAGTCGGCCGACCGGGCCAGGCTGCGGACGATTCGCCCCCGCAGCGAGCCGGCCTTGGGAAACAGGTAGGGCTGGAGCAGGTCGTGAAAGGTCACGGCCTGACGGCTCGCATGCGCCAGGGTTCGCAGTAGTCGCGTCAGAATCACCAGTTCCCCCGGCCTGGCAAAGGCGCCGGCTTGAAAATGTAGGTGAACCACATCCGGCCGCACGCGCCGTGCGATGCGTAGCGTGCCCAGCAGCGCCTGCAGGGGATACCGGCTTCCGACCGCATGAACGCGGGCAGCCGGCTCGTCCACGAGCCTGGTCTCAGTGGCCACGTGACAGGCAACCCCTCGTCCCTCCAGCGCCGCCGCCAGCCGGACGACGTGATCCCCGACGCCGCCGATGCGCGGCGGATACTCGCCCGTCACCAACAGGACGCGTCGGGTCGGCCGCACGCCGGCGTCTACGCCTCGCGTCGCCACCCGGTCCACTGCCAGAGAGTTACTGCCGCGATCTGCCGCAGTTCGCCCCGGGCTTCGGCCCGGGCGGATGGCCGAAGCAGGCGCACAACCTGCTCCAGCAGACGAAGCACACCCGTCATGGCAACGAAGGCACGTAGCAGCCCCGCCACCGGCCATCCCCAGGTCTTGGTGACGTAGCGATAGCGACTCTGAAAGAATCGTCGTTCGCGAGCCACCGGGTCCTGAACCGAGCTCGCCCCGCCCCGGTGCACAACCCGAGCATTCCGGGTTACGGCACAGCGCCAGCCACGCAACCCCAACTCGCGCAACAGGTCAACTTCCTCCGCGTACATCTCGTATCCCACGTCAAAGCCGCCAGTCGCAGCCAGAGCCTCTCGCCGGAAACAGAGACAAGCCCCGCTCAGCCACTCCGGCTCGTCGTTCTCGTCGCCCTGCATGTAGTACCGGCGCAGCGCTGGCAGGTTCGGCATGAACCGCTGGATGATCGTCCCGTCGGTCAGGGCCGCCACGAGCGTTGGCAGCCGGCGGCCGGGTGACGCCGGAGGCTCGCCGTCGGTCACGTGCATGGGGGCCACACAGCCCAGGTCTGGCACGCCGTTCAAGTGCTCCAGCATCGCGCCTACCGCAGGTGGTTCCAGGTGCGCGTCAGGGTTGACCAGCAGCACCGCGTCGCCACGAGCATCCGCAATCCCAATGTTTGCGGCGGCGCCAAACCCCAGGTTTCGATGGGCCCGCACCAGTCGCACGTCCGGAAAGTGCTCTTCAACAATCGCCGCGGTCGCGTCGCTGGAGTCATTGTCGATAACGGTTATGTCAAGAGACCCCGGAACCTCGGAGCCCGCCGCGGTCAGTGCGTTCAGGCACGGCTCAATGTCCGCCGCCGAGTTCCAGGTAACGGCCACGGCCGATACCGACTGTAGGGTGGCGAAGCTCACGTGGACTGCCCTTCGCCGCCAGCGCCCCAGCGCGTGCGCAGGCTTCGCTGTACCCGCCATTCGTGCTCGGCCATCAGGGCCGCCAGCAGCACGCCCACACCGCCGTCCTGATAGCCCCGCTGCGGTATCAGCCGCCGCCAGAACTCTCGCAGAGGTTGCAGGACAACGGCCGTAGGCCGCCGCCGCGTCCCCGATCGGTACAAGCCGTCGGCCACCGCCTCGGCATACAGTCGCTGCCGCGCCCGGAACTGGGCCACGCTTGTATAGCTCCAGTGCTCCAGCGCGTGCTTCATCCGTCCCACGGATCCGTTGACGTTGACCAGTTCATGAACCGGCCGGTCGGAGACATACGTGGCCACACGACGATCCATGACGCGCAACTGGTAGTCCGGCGACCATCCGGCTCCACGCATCCAGCGGCCGAACATCCGGTTTCGGCGCGGCACCCAGTAGCCGGCAAACTCCTCCGTTCCCACGCGTGCGTGGATCTCCGCCTGAAGGCTTGTGGGAACACGCTCGTCAGCATCAACAAAAAACACCCAGTCATGAACGGCCAGGCGCAACGCGGCGTCGCGCTGACGGGCAAAGTCGGTCCATCGGCGCTCGACAATTCGAACATCCGGCAGCGGCTCGGCGACGGTGCCATCCGTACTGAAGGCGTCGACAATCAGCCGCTCCTCGGCCCAGGCAAGCGTAGCCAGGCAGTCGGCGAGGTTCGAGGCTTCATTGCGGGCAAGGACGATCGCGGAGATCGCGGCCATGCCCGTCAATCCGAGTACAGGGCGGCCCGCGCCCTGGCGTAGGCCTGCTTGCGCGGCCCCGGCAAGCGAGCCCGAACGCTCAGCCCCAGCGACATCAGGCCAATTGCCGCCCGAGCCATTGGCCAGGCGCAGTGCCGGCGATACCAGCGCGCCCGGCTGCGATAGAGCTGCGGCAGCATGTCGTCCTGGCGGGTCGATGTCGCCATGGCGCCAATGTGCGTCACGTGCGCGCTCGCGATGAGTCGCACCCGCCAGCCGTCCTCCCAGAACCGCCGACAGAGATCGACTTCCTCCGCGTACATCCAGTAGGCCGAGGAAAACCCGCCCACCAACTCCAGCGCCCGGCGCCGGATCACCATGAAGGCGCCCAGCACGTACCCCACGTCGCGGGCTGGGCCGCGTGACCACAGCCGACCGTTCAGACGCGAGCCTCGCAAGCGCGCCGGCAGCGGAATCAAGTCGAAGACCGCCTGGCCCAGGCCGGGGAATGCGAACGCCGAGTCCTGCGGCGACCCGTCCGTATTGAGCAGCAGCGGACCCGCGCAGGCCACGTCGGGCGCCTGGTCCAGCGCGCTGGCCAGTTCGTCCAGAGCCCCTGGATGCGCCCACACGTCGGCGTTGGCCACCAGCACCAGCGGGGCCCGTCCACAGCCGACCCCGGCATTCGCGGCGCCGCCGTAGCCCGGGTTATCGGGACGGCGCAAGACGGTTGCGCCAAGCGACGGATCACCGGCCAGCGCTTCCACCGCGGGGTCGGCGGCCGTGTCCACAATCGTCAACGACGCCACGACGCCGCCCGAGGAGCGGATGCTGCGAGCTGCGCGGCTCGCCACCTCCGCCTGCCCGTGCGACACGATGACAGCGTCAATCATGCTCAGCCGACCGGGACGCTGAGCGACCGGCGGCCGCAGTCCCCAACCGGTCCTCGCGGTGTCGAGGTGCTACTTCACCTCGACTGTAGCGCCCACCTCTTCCAGCTTGGCGACCATTGCATCGGCCTCTTCGCGCGACAGGCCGTCCTTGATGGTTCCCGGCGCCGCGTCCACAACGGCCTTGGCCTCGCGCAGTCCGAGTCCCGTGATCTCGCGCACGGCCTTGATCACCTGGATCTTGCGCTGGCCGGCGCTGCTGATTTCCACGGAGAACTCGGTCTGCTCGACCTCCACCGCGGCCGCGCCGTTGTCGGCCGGCATGGCCGCCACCGCCATCGGCGCGCCGGAAACGTTGTACTTCTCCTTCAGCGCCTCCACCAGCTCCGAGAGCTCGAGCACCGTCATCGAGTCAAGCGATTCCAGAATGTCGTCCTTGGTTACCTTGGCCATCATGCGCCTCCTTCGGCGGCTTGCAGTTGGTCAACGCGCTCCTGCAGCGCGAAAACCAGACCTGAGATCAATCCATCCAGTGTGTGCACCAGGTTGGAGATGGGAGCGCCGATCGCCCACACCACCTCGGCGTTGAGTTGCTCTCGGCCGGGGATCGACGCGAGTCGCAGAACTCGCTCGCCGTCCAAGACCTCCCCGTTGAGCGCGCCTCCGCGCACCTCGATCGTTGGATGCTGCCGCGAAAAATCGCGCAGCACCCGGGCGGCGGCCGGCACATCCTCACCGCTGAAGGTGAGCGCCAACTGTCCGTTCAGCAGAGCGTCCAGCCCCTGGATGCCCGCCCGGTCAGCCGCCAGGGCCGCCAACGTGTTCTTAACCACCCGCAGGGTCGCGCCCGATTCCCGTATCTGGCCTCGCAGCACCTGCTGGTCGGTAACCGACAGGTTCGTGAAGCTCGACACGATACTCAACTGAGCTGACGCCAGTTGATCGGTCAGGGCGTCGACCACGACGGCCTTCTCCGCGCGTGTCGCCACTGGCTGTGCCTCCTTTGGTTATGAAAACGAAAAACGAACGGCGCGCCGGATCGGCCTACCGCTCGAGTGTCCGTTCGCGCCTCGGCGGGCTCTCTCAACGCGAGAGATTGCTTGGCCCGCTGTCTCCGGCTCTGCAGTTGTCAGGGGTTTAGGTCGGTTCGGCTCCTGTGCTACTCCGCAACGGCCCTGGCTTCGGCCAGCGCCGCTTGCGTATCCAGGCGAATGCCCGGACCCATGCTGGAGCAGATACTCATTGTACGGATGTACGACCCCTTGGCGGCACTGGGTCGCGCCCGAACCACGGCATTGATCAGGATTCGCAGGTTCTCGTTCAGCGCCTGACGCCCCATCGACACGCGCCCGGCCACCACGTGCAGGTTGGCCAGCCGGTCGACCCGGAACTCCACGCGCCCGGCCTTGAGTTCTCGCACGACCCGGCCAACGTCGTTGGTCACCGTCCCGGCGCGCGCGTTTGGCATCAGTCCGCGCGGTCCCAGGATGCGGCCCAGCGGCCCGATGATTCGCATGTTGTCCGGCGTGGCCACGGCCGCGTCGAAGTCCAGCCACCCACCGCGAATCCGCTCGGCGAGTTCGTCGGTGCCCACCTCGTTGGCGCCGGCGTCGCGGGCTTCCTGCGCACGATCGCCGCTGGCGAACACGATGATTCGCTGTTCCTTGCCCGTGCCGTTCGGCAGGGTCACGGTGCTCCGCACCTGCTGATCGGCGTGCGTGGGGTCCACGGACAGGTTCGCGTGAAACTCCACGGACTCATCGAACTTCGCCGTCGGCAAGCCCAGCAACACGTCAATCGCATCGCCCAGCGTGTGCTGGGCATGACGATCCACGCCCGCCCGAGCCTGCCGATATCGCTTGCTGCCTCGCGCCATGCTCAATCCTCGACTTCAATGCCCATGCTGCGGGCCGTCCCGGCCACAATCTTCATCGCCGCCTCAACTTCGTAGGCGTTGAGATCCGGCATCTTGATTTCCGCAATCTCGCGAACCTGCGCCTCGGTGACCGTGCCTACCTTTTCGCGGTTCGGCTCACCCGAACCCTTCTCCACGCCCGCAGCCTTCCGAAGCAGGTCCGCCGCCGGCGGAGTCTTGGTGATGAAGGTAAACGAACGATCTTCATAGATCGTGATCTCGGCCGGAATCACCGACCCCGCCTGCTCGCGGGTGCGCTCGTTGTAGGTCTTGGTGAACTCGATGATGTTCACCCCGTATCCGCCCAGGGCCGGGCCGACCGGTGGCGCCGGCGTCGCCTGCCCGGCTTCCAATTGCAGCGTGATCGTGGCGAGAACGCGTCGTGCCATGGTTTCTAAGCCGCCTGGTTAAATGATCGACCCGCCGCCGGATTTCTCGACCTGGAGAAAGTCCAGCTCAACCGGCGTGTCGCGTCCAAAGAACGAAACCAGCACCCGCAGGCGCTCCTTGTCCTCCATTACCTCGTCCACCGTCCCAAAGAAGTCGGTGAACGGCCCGTCAATGATCTTGACCCGCTCGCCGATCTGAATGCGGACTTCAGGCCGCTGGCCTTCACCCTCCATCTGCCGGAAGATCGTGCCGGCCTCTTCGGGCGACAGCGGAATGGGCTTGTGACCAGACCCCGCGTCCGCGCCGACGAAGTTCACCACGCCCGGCGTGTTCCGAACCACCTGCCAGGCGGCGTCGGCCTCCTGCTTGGCCTGTGGGTCCCGCGAGTTCTTGGTCTCGTCCAGCGAGAGCATCTGCACCAGCACATAGCCGGGATACATCTTTCGCTTCACGGTCCGTCGCTGCCCGTGGCGCGACTCTTCCACTTCCTCTTCCGGCACCACAATTCGGAAGACCTTGTCCCTGGCCTCCATGGAGCGTACGCGCTGCTCCATGTTCTGCTTCACCTTGGCTTCGTAGCCCGAGTACGTGTTCACCACGTACCACTCGGCGTCGGCCGGGATCTCTCGAGCAGGCGGCTCGCCGTCAGCGGTGGCCTGGGTGGTCGCTCGGCTGGCCTCGGCCATCATGCTTCCGCGCCTTCCCTCAGGACGTAATCAGGCCAAACAGGCGGTCGAAGCCCAGATCGGCCAGCCCCAGAATGATCGCCATCAACACGCTGATCGCCAGCACCAGCGCCGTCAGCCGCATGGTCTGTTCCGGCGTCGGCCACTGGCACTTGCGCAATTCCTGGTACGCGCTGCGCACGAATCGGGCCAACGGCGCCCGGCGAACGTTCCGGCGCAGGTCGCGTGTGGACAACATGGGCGATCACTCGCTACCGCGTCTCGCGGTGGGCGGTGTGCGTCCGGCAGGCACGGCAGTATTTCTGCAGTTCAAGCCGATCCGGGCTGTTTCGCCGGTTCTTGCTGCTCACGTAGCCGCGCGAACCGCAGTCCCGACATTCAAGCGTGACGACAAGCCGGTCACCTCGGCGGGGCATTTCCATCTCCACGGCCGCGATCCGGCCGTCAGGTCAGCGGCGGGATTCATGCTTGACACACAAAGCCTCGCCCGCCATGCACAATAAAACCCCGGCGGAACCCGCACGGGATAGCTCAGTATACGACGATTCGGGCGATCAGTCGCCTAGCTGGCCAGGCGATCAATAGCGGCAGCAATCGCCACGGCCGCCGTCACCGACCCCAGCATCAAGCCAACGATCCACTTGGTAAGCCGAGTCTCCAGATCGCCGATGGCCTTATACAAATCGGCCTTGGTCGCCAGGTGCGCGTAGGCGCCTTCCAGGCGGCTGATTCGGTCTCGGTCTTCCACGGACAGGGCGGTCACGGCATACCTCCGTCTTCGGTAGGTCTGACTTCGTCCGCCCACCTGAAGTCTACCTACGCGGAAAATACGAGCACCACGCGCCTGACGGCAGCCCGGCCAGTCGTCGGCCGGCGCCGTAGGCGCGATCCCCTTTGGCAACCACGCCCACGCACCGCAGTATTGGGCATCGCACGGCTGGAGATTCAACCATGACCACTGATGGACTCACCTACGCCGGGCGTTTGAGCGATTTCGCCGCCGGAACCTGCCACCGAGTGCGCGCGGGCGGCCGCACTCTGGTGCTCATCCGCAACGGCGACGGCGTTTACGCCCTGGACAACCGCTGCCCCCACATGGGATTCCCCCTCGATCGCGGCAGCGTCGACGACGGCATCCTCACCTGCCACTGGCACCACGCGCGCTTCGACGTGACGACCGGCGGCACCTTTGACCTGTGGGCCGACGACGTACCCGCGTTCCCCACAACCGTGGTCGACGGCGACGTCTGGGTCGACCTGCGTAACGGCCGCGACGAATTGGCCCACCACCGCCGCCGCCTGCGCGCCGGCCTGGAGCAGAACCTCTCACTGGTCATTGCCAAGGCCGCCGTCTCGCTCGTCGAAGGCGGCGCCGACCCGCGCGAGCCCTTCCGCATCGGGCTGGAGTTCGGGACCCGCTACCAGAGCGACGGCTGGGGCCCCGGCCTTACCGTCCTGACCTGCATGATGAACCTGCTGCCCCACCTGCCGCCGGAGCAACACGCGCGGGCCCTGTTTCACGGGCTGTCCAACGTCGCTGGCGACTCCTCCGGATCGCCCCCGAAGTTTGAGGTCGGCCCCCTGCCCGACGCCCCCGCCGACCCGGCCACGCTCAAGCGGTGGTTCCGGCGTTTTGTGGACGTGCGCGACGCCACCGGCGCGGAACGCTGCCTGCTCACGGCCATTCAGGCCGGCATGGACCAGGCCGCCGTTGCCGACATGCTCTTCGCCGCGGCCACCGACCACCGTTACCTCTCCAACGGCCACGTGCTCGACTTCACCAACAAGGCCCTGGAGGCCCTGGACATCGCCGGCTGGGACCTGGCCGAGACCGTGATCGGTTCGCTGGCTCGCGGCTACGCCGACGCCGGGCGCATGGAAGAGTCCAACGCCTGGCGCCGGCCCATCGACCTCGTGGAGATCCTGGAAGCCACGTTCGAAGATCTCCCCGACATCCTGGCGGCCGACATCAGGCCAACCCAATGGGACGGTCGCGCGGACCTGATCGACACGGTCCTGGGTGAAGATCCCCAGGCCATCGCCGACGCACTGACGGATGCCCTCCGCCAGGGCGCCGATCCCGTCGAGCTCGCCGACGCCGTCACCCAGGCCGCCATCACCCGCGTCGCCCGGTTCCACGTCACCAACGAGTTCGGCGACTGGGACCGCGCCCTGCACACCCTCTCCTTCGCCAACGCCGTGCGCGGCGGCCTGGCCCGGTCCGGTTCGCGCGAGTTGGTGCGCGGCATCTACGACGCGGCCATGAGCGTCTACCTGGACCGATTCCTAAACGTTCCGCCCGCCCGCCTGCCCGCGGCCAACGGCCACACGTCGGCCGCGGAGCTGTTGGCGACGCTGCCCGACCTGCTCGACCGCCAGCAACAGGTCGACGAAGCTGCCGGCCTGGTCGTGGACTACCGCGCCATCGAGGCGCCGGTCGAGGCGCTCCTCGAATCGCTTGGCGATGGCCTGCTGCGTGAGGATCGCGACTTCCACACCATCCAGGCCGTCGAGGCCAGCATTCACCAGGCCAACCTAAGCGACGACCCTGCCGACGCCACTCTGGCGCTGGTGGCCGGCGCCCGCTATCTCGCGGCGCACGCACCGACGGTTCGGTCGCAGGGCCAGACGTTCCAGATCGCCCAGCGCCTGCAGCGCGGCGAACGCTTGTTCGAGGAGGCGCCCGCCTGACCACGAACGGCTCGGAAGGTGTCGTGGCCGTATTCCACGGAATCAAGCAGCCCTTCACCTTCCTGAGCTACCCGATTCCCGATCCGGCGCCCGGCGCCGTGGTCCTCAAGATGCACCTCGCCAACATCTGCGGCTCGGACCTGCACTACTGGCGCGGCGACGCCGACCTGGTCGGCCGCGGCTTCGAAATGCCCTATGCCCTCGGCCACGAGGGCGTCGGCGAGGTCTTCCGCCTGGGCACCGGCGTCACCACGGATTCGGCCGGACAGCCTGTGAGTGAAGGCGACCGCGTCGTCTTCCGTTACTTCGACCCCTGCGGCCGCTGCGCCGTCTGCCTGCGCGACCACCCCTACGCCTGCCCCTACCGCCAGCGCGAGCGCCTGCGCGGCGTGCGCCACTGGCCCCATTTCCGCGGCACCTTCGCGCAGTACTACTACCTGTATCCGCGACACACCATGTTCCGCGTTCCGGTCGGACTGACGGACGCGTCCGTTGCCGGTGTGAACTGCGCCCTGACGCAAGTCGTTTCCGGCCTCGATAGGGCCAAACTCCGACCCGGCGAAAGCGTGGCCATCCAGGGCGCCGGCGGCCTGGGGCTCTACGCCGCCGCCATCGCCAAATCCCGCGGCGCCGGTCCCATCATCGCCATCGACGGCATTCCCTCGCGCCTCGACCTGGCCCGCGCCTTCGGCGCCGACGCTACGGTCGATATCACGGACGCCGACTCGCCGGAGGCCCGCGTGCAGGCGGTCCGCGACCTGACCGGAGGCCTCGGCGCTGACGTCACCCTGGAACTCGTAGGGCACCCCGGGGTCGTGGCCGAGGGAATTGAAATGACCGCTCCCGGCGGTCGCTTCGTCGAAATCGGCAACATCAACGTGGGTTGGTCAGGAACCTTCGACCCCTCTACCGCCGTTATGCGCAGCGTCACCTTGATTGGCGTCGCCCACTACCGGGCGCGCGACCTTGCCGCCGCCTTGGCCTTCGTCGCCCGCGAATCCGGGCGTCTGCCGTTCGATCAGATGCTCGCCAGCCGCTTCGACTTGTCGGAGATCAACCAGGCGTTCCACTTGCAGGACGCTGGGCGCGTGACGCGGAGCGCCTTGGTTCCACACGCCGCCCAAGCGCTGTAGCGCCTCCAGCAGCCAGACCTGCACCGCCCCGCCGACACGCTGGAGGGACGCAGGCAGACGCCTCCGGACGGCGCCTGCGGCGTAGCGTGGCAGGCCGCGCCCGCGCCGGAGCACGCCCGCCGGCCCGGCCCGCGCCTGGGTAAACGCGGCCTGGACCGCCGGCGCCAATGGGGCCGGCTCGACGCCGGCCGCCGCCGCGGCATCCAGCCGTGAGGGCCACCAGTTCCAGCGCCCGAGCAGCAGCACGATGCTGGGCACGAACAGCGCCCGCACGATAAACGTGTCGATCAGGACCCCCAGGGCGACCGCGAACCCCAACTGGTAGATGTCCCGCTGCGGGAAGGTGGTCAAGACCGAGAACGTGCCGGCCAGGATCAGGCCAGCCGACGTGATCACGCCTCCGGTGTGCGCCACGGCCGCGCGCACGCCACCGGCAAGTCCGCGCGTCCGGATCTCCTCCCGCACCCGCGAGATGATCAGGATGTTGTAGTCCGCCCCCAACGCCGCCAGGAAAATGAACATCCACACCACGTTCTGATAGCCCAACCCCGGATGCCCCAGCACGTGCTGGAAAATCACGACTGAAATACCCACGGCGGACAGGAAGCTCAGCAGCACGCTGCCCAGCAGGTACGTGGCGGCCACCAGGCTGCGCAGGAGCAGCAGCAGGATGATCCAGATCATCACCGCCACGATCGGCCCCACCACCGCAATGTCACGGTTCACCGCGTCGCGCGCGTCGGCCTGCGACGCCGTTGGACCCCCGACAACGACTTCCGCATCGTCCAGCGAGCCCGTGGCCGCTGCTCGCGCGACCTCGCGAATCCTGGAGACTCGCTCGATCGCTGACAGCCCGAACGGATCGTCCGCCATCACCACGTCCAGCCGAGCCGTCGTCCCGTCTGGCGAGACGTAACGTCGCCCAGCGTGATAGGTCGCCAGAACGGCCTGCGTCGCTGCGTCCGCATCGGTCGCCGCGGCCATGGCCGGCGACCCACCCGCCGAGCCGCTGGTCAGCCCGGCGCGCAATTCGGGCGGCAGGCGGGGAATGGCCGCCTGAAGCGTCGCCGCGTCCACGGCTGGCCAGTCGCCGCCTGGGCGCGTGGGTCCGGTCACGCGGGCAACGCCCGACACGTTGGCCACCGCCTCAGCCACCCGGTCCAGGTCGACGAGGCTGGCGTCGACATTCGTCGTTCGCACCACAACGTTCGAAGGGGCCAGGTTGCCGGCGCCAAAGCGCTCGTCCAGAATCCTGGCCCCAACTTTGGCCTCGGCGCTGTCCGGAAACCCGTCGATGAAGTTGAAACTGGGCCTGGTGATTGACGCACCGGCCGCAAACACCACCAGCACGATCAGCGTGGCCGCCAACGTAGCCAGCGGATAGCGAACCACCGTGTCTGCCACTCGCGACCAGAGGCGTGAGCGCTCAGTTCCGCTCGCTTGCATCCCACCCGGCCAGAACGCCGCGCGACCCAGCAACACCGTCAGTGCCGGAACCAGCGTCAGGCCGCTCCCCAGCATGAGAAACATCGCCAGAGCCAGCATCGGCCCCATCGCCTGGAACGACCCGAACGTCGCCAGCAGCAGCGCCAGCATCGCCGCGATCGTGGTGCCTCCGCTCGACGCAATCGACGGGCCGACACGTCGCACCGACACCTGCATGGCCCGCCAGCGGTCAGGTTGTCGTCGCAACTCCTCGCGATAGCGGGATACGATGAATAGCGTGAAATCGGTGCCGGCCCCGAACATCAGCACCGACATCAGCGCCGACACTTGGCCGTTCAGCGTCAATCCAAAGTGATCGGTGAGCACCGCTGCCGCGGCCTGCGCCATCAGCAGCGTCCAGCCCACCCCGACCAGCGGCAGCAGCGCCAGCACCGGCGAGCGGTAGATCAGCAGCAAGAGCGCCAGCACCAACAAGACCGTGAACACGGTCACGCGAACATCGAACGCCCCGAATACCTCCGTGGTGTACGCCGCAATCCCCGCCGGCCCCGTCACCGCCACCGTCAGGCCCGCTGGGTCCGTTCGGACCCGCGCCTGCTCGCCGATCCACGCCGTCACCTCCAGAAAACGCGCGTCCGCCGGCGAGCCCGTAATCGTGATGATCGCCAGCACGGTCGTCCGGTCGGCAGCCAGCAGCGACCCGGCCAGCTGTGGCGTCGTACTCAGCGCAACCACCGATTCGATGTCGGACGGCGCACCCGCTGCCTGCCATGCCCTATCCACCTCGGCCACGGTCGCCAGGTCCGCATCCGTCAGTCCCTCGGGACGGTGAAAGACAACCATGGCCGGAACGCCCTGGTTGCGCGGAAACTTCTCGGCAACCAGTTCCAGCGCCCGCTGGGACTCCGAGCGGCTCGGCAGGAAATCCGCTTGGCTGTTAGTCGTAACCTCGGCGAGGGACGGCGCCGTGAGATAGAGAACCAGCCCGACCACGACCCAGCCAAGAACCACACCAGCGGCTCGTCGCCAACCGCCACACGAACTGGCCAGCAGCTCGAACATCTCGCGAAACCCCGGCACGTATCAGAACATTCACGCTACGCAGAATTTTGCCACAGGGCAAATCGGCCAGTCGTGGTACTTCCCACAGTCAGCCCGCATATCGGCCGCCACCGCCTCGGCCGTCGTCAGTTCGACTCGCCGCTGGCCACCGTCACGGGCTCGATTCGCGACGGCCACCAATTCCAGCGTCGCAGCATCATCACGATGCTGGGCACGAACAGCGCCCGCACGATGAACGTGTCCATCAGCACCCCGAGGGCCACCGCGAAGCCAAGCTGGTAGATGTCCCGCAGGGGGAACGTGGTCAGAACCGAAAACGTCCCCGCCAGGATCAGTCCGGCCGACGTGATCACGCCTCCCGTCCGCGCCACGGCCATGCGTACGCCTTCAACCAGACCTCGCGCCTTCACCTCCTCGCGCACCCGCGAAATGATCAGGATGTTGTAATCGGCCCCCAGCGCCGCCAGGAAGATGAACATCCACACCGGGTTCTGATAGCCGACCCCCGGGTGGCCCATGAAATTTTGGAAGATCACGACCGAGAGACCGACGGCCGACAGGAAGCTCAGCACCACGCTGCCCAGCAGATAGGTCGCCGCCACCACGCTGCGCAGCAGCGCCAGCAGGATGACCCAGATCAGCACGATCACGATGGGCCCGATCAGCGCCGTATCGCGATTCACGGATGCGCGCGCATCGGTCTGCAGCGCCGTCGGTCCGCCCACCACAATCTCGGCATTCGCCAGCGAGGTCCCCGCAACGACCGAGCGCGCAAGCTCGCGGATGTCCTCAATGCGGTCGATCGCTGGCGCCTCATACGGATGGTCGTCCATCACCACGTCCAGCCGGGCCGTCGTGCCGTCGGGCGAGACGAAACGGCGTCCGGCGAAGTAGGTCTGCAGGACGGCCTGCTGCTGCGGATCCACATTGGCCGGCGGGCCGGCAGCCGGCGCACCGCCCGGCGCGGCGCTCGGCGGGCCTTCAAGCAGCGCGGGCGGCAGCTGCGGAATCGCCGCCTGCAGCGCCGCCGCGTCCACCGCCGGCGCGTCGCCGGTCGGCCGTGTCGGTCCGCTGACCCGTGCCACGCCCGGCACCGCCGCAACGGCCTGTGCCAGGCGATCGAGGTCAACCAGGCTGCCGTCCACATTGGTCGTGCTGACGTAGATATTTGTGGGCGCAAGCTCGCCGGCCCCAAAGCTGTCGTCCATGATCTGCGCGCCGATCTTCGACTCGGCGCTGTCCGGAAATCCGTCGAGAAAGCTGAAATTCGGCTTCATGCTCGGGGTCCCGGCCGCAAACACCACCAGCAGCGCCAGCGTGATCACGAACGTGATCACCGGACGTCGCGTCACCAGGTTGGCCACGCGCGACCAGAGGCGCGAATGCTCCGTTCCGCTCACGTGCATCCGGCCCGGCCAGAACGCCGCCCGGCCAAGCAGCACCGTCAACGCCGGCACCAGCGTGAGCCCGCTGACCAGCATCAGGAAAATTGCCATGGCCAAAACCGGACCCATCGCCTGGAATGAGCCGAAGCTGGCCAGTAACAGCGCCAGCATGGCCGCAATCGTGGTACCCGCGCTTGACGCGATCGCCGGTCCAATCCGCTGGAGCGAGACCTCCATGGCCCGCCAGCGATCCGGCTGCCGGCGTAGCTCCTCGCGGTACCGCGCCACGATGAATAACGTGAAATCGGTACCCGCGCCGAACATCAGCACCGACATCAAGGCGGTGACCTGTCCGTTCAGCGACAACCCGAAGTTCTCCGCCAGCAACGCGGCCACCGACTGCGCCACCAGCAACGTCCAGCCAACCCCCAGCAGCGGCAACAGGGCCAGCGCCGGCGAGCGGTAGATCACCAGCAGCAGCACCAGCACCAGCAGAACCGTGACCATCGTCACCCGGAAGTCGAAGGTTCCAAACACTTCAACGGCGTCGGAAACGATGCCGGCCGGACCGGTGATCGCCACGGTCAGGCCGATGTCCGCGACTTCAGCCTTTGCCTGATCGCGAACCCATCGCACCGCCTCGCCAAACGTCTCGGTGTTCTGGGAGCCCGCGAGCGTGACGATCGTGGTCACGGTCTTTCCGTCCGGCGCGCGTAGCGCCCCCGCGGCGTCGGGTGACCCGCTTAGTGAGAGCACCGACTGGACTTCGTCAGGTGCGCTATCCGACTGCAAGACCGCGTCTACGCCCGCGATCGCCGCCAGGTCGGATTCCGAAAGGCCCTCGGGGCGATGAAAGACGATGATGGCCGGGACACCCTGGCCGCGCGGGAACTTCTCCGTCACCAGTTCCAGGGCCCGCCGCGACTCCGAGTCGCTCGGCAGGAAATCCTCCTGGTTGTTCGTCGTGACGTCGCCAAGCGGCGGCGCCGCCACGATCACAACCACGCCCACCACGATCCACGCGACGATCACGGCCGCCGCCCGGCGCCAACTGGCGGCCAGGCTGGCCAGCAGTCCAAACATCGACACCTTGTTCCGGTTCACGCGTATGGCTTCAGACTGTGGTACGAGCTACATGCAGATTGTGAAAAACTTCACGAAGTCACCGCAAGCTCTGGATCGGCGGTGTGCCGCGCCCGCTGAAGCACCGTAGCGCGCCCAGCCCTACAGCAACCCAAGCTGCTGCCGGAACCCCAGCGAGTCGAACATCGCCCAACTCTCGGCAATGCGGTCGCCCTCGAAGCGGTAGATATAAATCGCCGACGACTCGAACGTGTTCCCGCTCGGCTGGATCCCCAGACCCTGTCCCGTGTGCGTGCCGCGCCACGTCACCCGCGCAATGATCTTGCCCGGCGCCATGATCCACTCGTCCGCCGTGATGCTTAGGTCAGGGAATGAGCTGCGCAGTTCCGGGATCTCGATCTTGAATCCGTCCCGCCCAATCGTGCGCCCGTCCTGCATGTGCAGCACGTAGTCCGTCGTAAACAGCTCGTCAATCAGGCTGATGTCGCCGTTGTTCCACGACTCCTCGTAAAACCGCTCGATCAACGCCCGCTCCGCCGCCCCGGCCACGCCCTCCGGCTCACTGCCGCCCAGCGCCACCGACGCCACCGCACCCACCAGCGCCCCTACCACCGCCGCCAGCAGGGCCGATATCAGCACCGGCCGCCAGATGATCCGACCAACCATCCTCCGGCTCACCAGACCCGACCCTTGTTGGACGCCCGCCAGCGCGGACGCCGCACAGTCTAAGGCTCCCCATACAGCGAGCTCCGCGGGTCCACCAAGCTTGGCCCTCGCTCCCGGGCAGGCTTCTACTTCTTTTGGCTGCGAGTCGAACTGCTGGCCGCTATCACGCGGGATCGCACGCCGGAACGATGCGAAACGTGAAGCTGCGCGCCGAGAGTTCAGCCAGAACCGTCCGCAACGCGGCCACCGTTTGGGTCCGGCGGCCGCCGCCGTCGTGCATGAGGATGATCGCGCCCGGATACGCGTGCGACACGATGTGCTGGGTGATCTGATCCGCGCCCGGCTGCCGCCAGTCCTGCGGATCGACATCCCACATCACGATCGACTTCCCCAACTCGGCGGCGATCGAGGCCGTGTTGCTGTCAATGGCGCCGTATGGCGGCCGCAGGCAACTGGTCGGGGGTGCGTCCTTACCCACCGCCGCCTGGATCGCCGCGTCGGTCCTGGTCACTTCATCCACGTAGGCCTCCCGGCTGATCCGATTGAGCGCTGGATGGCTGTATGTGTGGTTCTGCAGCGAATGCCCGCTGGTTGCCAGCGTCGCCGTCAATTCGGGGTACTGCGCAATCTGCTCCCCCAGCGCGAAGAACGTGCCTGGCGCGCCGGCGCCCGCCAGGACCTCCATGATCGGCGTCGTGAAACTCGGATGCGGCCCGTCGTCAAACGTCAGGTAGACCACCGACCGCCCGTCCTCGGCATGGCCCGGACGCTCGGAAGCACCCGACGCGGCCTGGGGCTGCGGCTCGATCCGAACGGGCGGCCTCGACGGGATCCCAACGAGGCTGTAGTAGACGCCATGGACCGGCGGCGAACTGGCTTCCGCGGTCTGCGGTGCGGGCGTCGCCTGGCTGGATTCCAGCGCAGCCTGGTACGCCGCGTCCAGCGCCGCCCAGGTTTCGGCGTCCACCACGCCGTTTGGCTCGAGCCCCTGCTCTATCTGAAAGGCCACCACGGACTTCCGTGTCGGTTCGTCGTACAGGTTGAAATACCGTCCCGGATCCACGAAGCCCAGCCCTGGAAGGCGCGCCAGGCGCTGCTGCACGGCCTTGACGTTGCGCCCGCGGTCGCCGCTGCCCAGCGTGTAGCCCTCGGCAAAGAACTCGGCCGAAGGTCCCTCCAGCAGCGTCCGGTATTCGTCGGGCGCCTCCGGCGGCGCCCCGGGCGCCTGCTCCACGTCGTCCAGGAACTCGCGGCTGGCTCGAAGGAACGCGTCGTCCGGAGCCAGCGTCGCCGCATCTGCCAGGGCTGTGCGCGCCTCGCTGAGGTCCTCCGGCGACGCCAGCGCCAACCCCAGCGCGCGCACCACGTGGATCTCGGCGCGCTCGGGCGCCAGTGCCAGCGCCCGCTCCGTGTAGTCCAGCAGCTGCGCCGCCATCGTCGACAGGTCCTGCTCCGCCGCCGTGCCTGCGATCAGCGGCCCGTCCAGAGCAAACGCCTGGGCCGGTTGCAGCGCCCGCATCAGGTCGGCCGCCGCCGCGTATTCACCTGCGAACACCAGCGTCAGCAGCGGCTGCCCCGAAGCTCCCCCATAGTTCAGCCGTGCCGCCGTCGTCCAGTTGACCAGGATCGAGAGCCACCGCACGTCCGCGCTTCCCGGAACCGCCCTCGACGCTTCGATGGCCGCGGCCGCCGCGTCGCGCCACAAGTCCGCCTCCGCCAGTGCGACCACGCGCTCAGCCCGGGCGTCGCGCTGGTCCGGCGGCGCTCGCAACTCCACCCGCTCGAGCTGCTCGCCCGTCCAGCGGTAGAGGGCCACCCGCTTGAGTTCCGTCGCGCACGCAAAGCAGAAGATGTAGGGGTCCGAATCGTCCAGCGCCACCTCCAGCAGCCCGTCGCCGTCCAGGTCTCGGAACTCGCTCAGGTACTGGCGCTGGGTGATGGCCGAGAGCGCCGTGCGCAACGCCTCCCCGTCGAACCCGATCACGTCCAGCGTCCCCGCGTGCGCCCCCGTGCCGCCGCGCACCGCAATCCACGCCCACGCCTCGCCGCCCGGCGCCTCCCACCCCGTCGTCAACACCTCGACCTGCGTTCGCTGCGGCGCGCTCTCGATCTCCAGCCGATCCACCTCACGCCACTCGCCGCCCTCGGTCCGTTCGTACACCGCCGCGAAGTGAAAGAAGTTCACCACCTCGTCCCCCGAAGTGATCTTGGCCGGCTGCGGACCGTCCGTGATCGCCCACCAGTACCTCCCCGTCACTTCCGGCAGACCCAGCGGAATCACGTGCACCGGCTGCATCTCAGCCCCCGGAAACTCGGGAAACTCTTCCCCGATTTCCTTCTGAACGATCCCTCGCAGTTCGTCCGCCAGCGCGTCCGGCGTCGGCGTCGGCTGATCGACAACCACCGGAGTCGGCGAGGGGCGCGGCACTGGCGTCTCGGCCGCCGTCGGCGTCGCCGTCGGCGTCGGGCTCGGCGCCGGTGTTGCCGTCACCGTCGGCGTACGCACCGGAGCGCTCGCCGCGCGTGTTTCGACCACCGCCACGGTCGTCGCCGTAGGCTCGAGCGTCGGCTGTACCGCGGCAGCCGTCGCCGCGTCCGCGTCGTCCGACTCCGGTAGGTCGCAAGCCGTGAGAACCCCCAACAGCACAGCCGCCACCGCCAGCCGCCCAAGGGCCCGAAGCAGCCGCCGCACGCCCATCACCCGCGTCGCAACGCCCGGATCGACGTCAAGATTGCTCGTTGCCGTCCCCACGCGCCCTTGCCGCTCGAATGGCTGAACTCAGGATTTCGGCAGCGACGTCCAGACCCCGAACGTAGTACTCGCGATAGGTCGCATTGGACGCGCCAAAGTAGAAGTTGCTCGGCGAATACTGAACGCTCGCAAACGCCCTCGCCTGGCTCGAATCCTGGCCGTGGATGTCGGCAATCGAGTCGACGACATCCTCGCGCCACTGCTGAAACTCTCGCGACCCAACCACCCGCTCCGGCGACCGGTGCGCCAGTTCCTTCAGTCGCGGCACCGCCTCCAACGCCCTCGTCAATTGCTCGACTGCATCTGCGTTAGAGGACATCGTCACCTGCCAAACTCATGAGTCCGTCACCGATTTCCTGCGTGGCACCGCCCGGCAATCCGGCTAACCCTTACACCCAGGGATTCGTCGGATCCTCCAACGGCAACGCCACCGGCCGCCCTTCCAGGTGCGACCGGTACGCCCCCACCAGCATCTCCACGCCCATCAGCGCGTCCTGCCCCGTGCAGGTCGTCGGCCGGACCTCCCCGCCGTGAATCAGCCGCACCAGCTCGCAACCGTGCAGGTGATTGCTCCACGTCATCGTGTCCACACCCTCCGGCGCCCAGGGCTTATCCGCCACGATCTCTTCCCAACCCACGCCGTCGCCCGTCGGGAACACGTCCCCGCGCGGCAGCACATGAAACTGTCCACGAGGCTGGTTCCGCAGCGTCACCAGCGCCTCCTGGTAGTAGCAGTCCGCGCCCAGCCGGTCCGAGCCATATGACCCGTCCCCCACCGGCACCGACTCGAACGTGCCGATCACCCCGCTGGGAAACAGGTACGTCGCCGACACCCGGTCCCCCGCAATCGGCCCGGCCCCATTTTCGCTCCGCCCCACCGCGTCGGCGCGCGTCGCCGGCCGCCCGTCCTGCAGGACCAGCCCCGACACCTGCACTGGCGCTTCGCCCACCAGGTACAGCATCGCGTCGAACACGTGCGGCGCGTGGATCATCGACTCTTCGACCCCTACGCGATGATCGCCCTTGTCCATCGCCCGAATGCGCGTCATCGGCCCCCACTCACCGGCCTCGCCTCGCGCCCGAATCGCCTGCATCCCAGGATGCTCCCGGCTCCGGTGCGCCAGGACCACGTGCGTTCCCGCCGCCTCGGCCGCGTCCATCACCGCCCGCGCCTGGTCCGCCCACGGCGCCAGCGGCTTCTCCACGTACAGGCCCCGCGCCCCGGCCTCGATGGCCGCCAGGGTTTCCGCAACCCGCCCGTCGTCGTACCAGTGCCGGGCAATGGCCACGATGTCCGGCCGCTCCCGCTCCAGCATCTCGCGGTAATCGGCATACGTCCGTTCCGCCCCGCACGCCACCGCCAGTTCCTCGCGACCCTCATCCACGGGGTCCGCCAGCGCCACCATCCGCACGTCCGGATTGGCCTGCCACGCCCGATGCAGCCCATGCCCGGCCCCACCGCGGTCGGTATTCGCAATCGTCACGGCACGCAACGCAGACATCGGCAGCTACTTCCGGGTCTCGCAAGCCGACGGGAGTCTACTGGCTAGCGACGACCGGCTACTGGATCGACCGGTACCGCCACACCGCCAGCGGCACGAACACCGCCATGATTCCCGCCATCCAGACCAATGCCCACACCAGCGGCTCCCAGAAGTCGGTCCCCAGCGCCAGCCCTCGCATGGCGTTGACCGTCTGCGTCACCGGGCTGTTTTCGGCAACCACCTCCAGCCAGTCGGGCATCGTCTCCACCGGCACGAACACCGAGCTCACGAACACCAGCGGGAACAACCACACGAACGACGCCACCTGCGCCGTCTCCGCCCGCCTGACGCTCGTCCCAATCGCCGCCGAAATCCAGCAAAACGTCTGCCCGAACAGCACCGCCACAAACGGCATGGCAATCGCCCCGGCCACCGTCCCGTGGTAGCGAAACCCGATCAGGAACCCAACACCCAGCATCAGCCCCACCACAAACACGTTCCGCGTCGTATCGGCCAGGATCCGCCCCGCCACCACCGCCGACCGAGCCATTGGCAGCGTCCGATAACGGTCGATCATCCCGCTCGTCACGTCCACCGCCAGCCCCACGCCCGTCTGCGTCGACCCGAACAACACCGACTGCGCCAGGATCCCCGGCAGCAGAAAATCGATGTACTCCACCGGCCCCGTCGGAATCGCCCCGCCGAACACGAACGCGAACAACAGCACGAACATCACCGGCTGGATGGTGGAAAAGACCATCAGTTCCGGCTGCCGCCGGTAGGCCAGCATGTTGCGTTTCCACAGCTGCAGGATGTCGCCCGGCGCATAGCGCGCCTCCACCCGCAACGCGTCCATCGAAACCACCATCAGCCCGCTCTCGTGGGAGCCCCGGCCGGCTCGCTCTCGGCCCGATGCCCGGTCAATGACAGGAAAACCTCGTCCAGCGTCGGCTGCCGCAGCCCGATGTCGGCAATCGCCACCTCCGCCTCGTCCAGCCGCCGCACCACCCCGGCCAGCCGCGCCGGACCGTTGCTCACCGCCACCGACACCGTTCCCGTAGCGTCATCGACGGTCGGCGGCCCGTGCCCCTCAGCCTCCAGCACCTGCCGGACCTCTTCTAACGCCGCCAGGTCGCTCACCCGCACCGTCAGGTGCTCCCCGCCCGACCGCGCCTTCAGGTCCGCCGCCGTGCCCTGGGCGATGATACGTCCGTGGTCGATCACCACGATCTCATCGGCCAGTTGATCCGCCTCCTCCAGGTACTGCGTCGTCAGCAGCACCGTCGTGCCGGTCGCGACTAACTCTCGAATTACCGTCCACAGCTCCAGCCGCGCCTGCGGATCCAGCCCTGTCGTCGGCTCGTCCAGGAACAGCACCTCCGGATCGGCCACCAGGCTCGCCGCCAGGTCCAGTCGCCGCCGCATTCCGCCCGAATAGGTCCTGGCCTGCCGTTCGGCCGCCTCCACCAGGTCAAACCGCCCCAGCAACTCGCCCGCGCGCGCCGCGGCCGCCGCTCGACCCATGTGGTACAGGTTCGCCACCATCTCCAGGTTCTCGCGACCCGTCAGGGTGTCATCGACGGCCGCCGACTGCCCCGCCAGCCCGATCAGCGGACGCACCCGCGTCCTCTCGCGCCGCACGTCGAACCCCGCCACCGTCGCCGACCCGTCGTCCGGATCCAGCAACGTGGTCAGCACCCGTACCAGCGTGGTCTTACCCGCCCCGTTGGGACCCAGCAGACCCAGCACCGTCCCTCGCTCGATCTCCAGGCTCACCCCGGCCAGCGCATGCACGTCGCCAAACGACTTGTGAACGTCACGCACCACCACGATCGGAGCGCTGCCGTTAGAACGGTCGGCCATCAGCTCCGCAGCTCCAGTCAGTCCTGCCACGCCGGCTCCCGGACGCCACCCGGCAATCGTCGCATGAACAAGCGCCACGGTTTGGTTGCTTTCTCACGGTCCGCGAGCGACCAGAATCTCCCGGCCTGAGCTACCGGCGCCTGCTTCTCACCCGCACCACCACCTGCCCGTCCCGCACCTCCACCGGAAACGTCCGCGCCCGCACCCGCTTGTCGTACAGAGCCTCGCCCGTCGTTATGTCAAATTCCCAGTTGTGAAACGGACACCGCAGAATCTCGCCCTCCCGCTCGAACTCCCAGTACCCCACCTGGTCCGACACCGGATGCGGCCGGATCCGCCCCCGGCACAACGGCCCGCCCCGGTGCGGACAGTGATTCAACATCGCGTACAAATCGCCGCCCACATTGAACACCGTCACCCCATACCCCAGCGCCCCCCGAGCCTCCCACCGCTCACCAGACGGCAATTCAGCAATCGGGCAAACAACAATCTCGTCCGAAGTCGCAGGCGTCACGCGCTTTCCCCAAACACGCCTGCTCAGCGCTCACCCATGGTCGAGATCCGGTGCCACGGACTTCGTAAGCCTCAGCCGCCGTCTTCCCCCTCTCCCTGGCAGGGAGAGGGTTGGGGTGAGGGTCGAATCGCCACTCATGCACCCTGACTGGCTGTGCCTCAGCCGCCGTCTTCTCCCTCTCCCTGGCAGGGAGAGGGTTGGGGTGAGGGTTGAGTCGTTGGTCATGCAACCTGCCTGGCCGCGGCCGCGGACGCCGACTGCACGTCCTCCAGCTCTGCCACACACACCGAATTCGCCGCTACAGCCGAAACGCCGCCCGCGCCGTCTCCCCAAAAATGTTCGCCCGCATCTCCGCCGGAAAGTCCGGCGCCACCGACGTCGGCGAGTCCCAGTCCCAGTGCGGGAAGTCGCTGGCGTACACCAGCACTTCGTCCGCCCGCGCCTGCTCCAGGAACCAGTGCAGGTCTTCGCGGGACCCCGGCTGTTCCATCGGCTGCGTGCCCACCCGGATGTGATCGCGGAAGTACTCGCTGGGTAGGCGCTTCACCCACGGCGTGTAGTCCCGCACAGCCTTCCAATCGGCGTCGAAGTGGTTCAGCAGCCCTGGAATCCACCACGTATCCACTTCTACGAACACCCACTTCAGCGTCGGGAACTTCTCAAACACCCCCTCGCAGATCAGGCTGGCCGTATGCGCCTGCGCGATCTGCGGACGCGCCATCCGCATCTCCAGGTAGTAGGTCGGGAACCCTGCCGCCGTCGGCGGATTCGTCTGCCCCCGCCCCTCGCCCCCGAAGTGCGTCACGATCGTCAGTCCGTACCGCTCCGCCGCCTCGTATATGGGGTGATAGATCCGGTTCCCATACGGATGTCGCCCGCCCGCCGGCAGCATCACCCCCACCACCGCGGGGTGATCGCCCAGCCGCTCGATCTCCTCTACCGCCAGCACCGGGTCGTTCGGGCCCACCGCCAGTGTCGCGCGGAACCGCGGGTCCTTCCCCACCCACTGCTCCATCGTCCAGTCGTTATGCGCCCGGCAAATGGCCGCCGCGTAATCCAGGTTCGTCATCCCCACCGTCGGGTAGACCATCTGCCCCGTCAGGATCGCCACGTCGAACCCGTACGGGTCCAGGTGCTCCTTGACCGTGAACTCCGCGAAGTCCGTGTTCTCGTCCACGTCGTGGTCGGTCCGGTAGCCGTGCGAGTTCGGCATGTTCGTCCAGCCGCCGTTCGGAAACATGGACCCGAAGTCCTTGATTTCCTGCACGTACTGGCGCGGCAGATAGGGAAAGATGTCGTCGATCTTGTGCCACAGGTGGTGGCAATCGCAGTCCACCAGGTACGGCGCGACTTTGCGATACGTGGGCGCCCGCTCGGCGGGGCGGGGCAGGGAGTCAACGGCCGCCATGACTCGACTCCAGCGCAATCCTCAGCGCAACTCCGATGGTATCCCACCCACCCCCGGCCTGCGCCATAACGACCAGACCAGCAATGCCCCAATCAATGTCACCGCCCACAAGGCCACCAGCGCCTTCGCGGACACTACTGCCCAGAGCCAATCCGCCGACACCAAGTGCCCTAGCGACACGAGCTTGCTACGCGTCGGCTCGGGCGCTCCGTCGGCAACAAACTCCAGATCCTGGTCAGGCCACGTCAACGCTCCGTTGACCCAGAGCCGGCCATCCGCGTAGCGATCCCCTCGCACCATTCCGACTCGCAGCGACCACCCGGGCGGGGTCTCCGCCGCGACCTGAAGGAAAAGACGCCGACCCGCAGGCGCCGAGAGCAGCGGCATGTCAACGTCAACCCAGACCGGAAACTCGGCAGCCGGGACTTCGACCCGCCCCTCCCGCAGAACGCGTCCGGGAGCAATGTCCGCAGCCTCCATGACACGCCACGCGGCCGTACCGACCCGGCCATCGGGACCTCGATTGGCGAGCTTGAGCCTGAATCGCGAGAGTCCGCCCGCCGGCATCGGAAACTCCTGCGCCACCGACTGTTGATCGTCCAGACTCACCCAGTACGTCTCATGGCCTTCCGCGGCTCGCGCATCGATAAGCGGCACGCGATAGACCAGGCCGACGAAGAGCGCGCCGAGCAGCATCACGGCGATCGCCGACCAGATTGCCGAAACGCGCAGTCGACGCCTCCAGGCCGCATCGGCGTCAGCGGCGCCAGGCGCTCGGATACTGGCCGTGCTCAGCGCCAGCATCAGCGCCCCGCCATACTCCAGCGTCTCTTCCAGCAGCACCATCAGCTCAGAGGCTCGGCCCTGGATCACGTACGGCGTAAGTCCCTCGCAGGCAACAACGAGTAGCCAGGCGCCCAGCCCCACCGCAAACGGACTACGCGCCGCCGCGCCGTGGATGCCCCGGAAGCAGAAGAGCCCCATGGCCAACACAAATCCCACAATCAGCGGGCTGGCAAGCAAGACCCAGATATACGTTCCCGCCGCGGAGGCAAATCCCGGCCCGAACAGTTGCCGGCCAAGCCCCGGCAGCGAAATGGCGTGAAAGTCAAAAATCTCTTCCCAGGCCAGATACAGCGCCGTTGCGGCCAGCGCCGACCATCCGCCCACCACAATCCACCCCGCCGCCCGACGCCGGCTGACCTCGGCGCTCACCATTGCAAGCAGTCCAAGAACCAGTAGCGCGACAGCCGAAACCCGATTCGCCAGTCGCCCTTCCCCATCGATCTCCGGATTCAGGTCGCGTGGAATCGCCTCCGGCGGCAGCCACGCCGGAAACGCCAGGCTCACGAGACCTGGAACGAGCACGCCACCCCACCAGAGAGCCACCGCGCCCGCCAGCAGCACCCGGCCGGCCCAACCCGCCAGCGACCCGGCCGGGCCCCCCAAAAGTCGCGTCACGGCCCGCTTCTAGCCGTTCTTCCGCAGCATGTACCCAACCCCGGGCTTCGTAACCAGATGTCGCGGATTACCGGGATCGAGCTCGATCTTCTCCCGCACCCGCCCCACATACACCCGCGCCAGGTGCCGGTCCCCCGCGTACTCCGGCCCCCAAACTTCCTCCACCAGTTGAGCCGGTTTGAACACCCGGTCCCTGTTACGCGCCAGGAACCGCACGAGTCGATACTCCGAAGCACTCAACGCCACCGGCCGCCCGGCCACCAACACCTCCGCCGCTGCAAAGTCGACAGCAAGCCCGTCCGACTCAAACGGCGGCGTCGAGCCCGCCGCCGTGCCCGGCGCCCGCCAGAGCACGCCCCGCAATCGGGCCAGCAGCAGCTCAGCGTCAAACGGCTTCGGCAGGTAATCGTCCGCCCCCGCCTCCAGGGCGCGCGCGATGCCCGCATCGTCCTCCGCCACGGTCATCGCAACCACCGGCGATTCACACCTCCAGCGCACACCCTCCAACACCGCCAACGCCTCCAGGTCCGGCAGCCCAAGGTCCAGCAGCACGACATCCGCTTGCTCCCTGGCGCACAAGTCCAGGCCGCCCGTCCCCGTCCCCGCCACGACCGCCGAAAAACCGCAAGACGCCAGGTCAGCGCGCAACTGCCGCACGTACCGCAGATCGTCCTCAATCACCAGCGCCAGCGGACGCCCGCGGCTACCCGTCATTCCGTGTCCCCTCGTCTGCGCGCGGCTTGTCGATCCTCGACCGCGCATGGTGCGCCACCCCGCATAGGCCCGCACATCCAACCGATCACCCGTTCGCCAAAGTACGCGTCCGAAGCATAGGATTATGTCCACTAATCGTTGGAAGGATCTCCAGCCCATGGCCAGCAACCAATCGGACTACCCCGTCCAATTCTCCGTCGACTACCCCGAGCGCCTCAGCCGCCTCACCACCTTCTTCCGGCTCATCATGGTCATCCCCATCCTCATCGTCGCCGCGCTCATCCCCGGCTTCGTCAACAGCGACCAGTTCGGCGACACCGGACAGACAGCCATCTCCATCCCGCTCATCTGGCTTCCGCTCGTCCTGATGCTGGTCTTCCGCCACAAGTACCCGCGCTGGTGGTTCGACTGGAATCTCGAACTCAGCCGCTTCGTCTACCGCATCGAGGTCTACGTCCTGGCCCTGCGTGACGAATATCCGTCGACGGACCAACGTCAGGCAGTCCGACTTGACATCGCCCGACCCAACGCTGAAGTCGACCTGAACCGCTGGCTCCCCCTCATCAAGTGGTTCCTGGCCATCCCCCACTACATCGTCTTGGTCATCCTCTCCATCCTCGCCTTCGTCGCCGTCGTGCTCGGCTGGATCATGGTCATAATCACCGCCCAGTACCCCCGCGCCCTCTTTGACTTCATCGTCGGCGTCATTCGCTACGGCGCCCGCGTCCAGGCCTACGCCTTCATGCTCACCACCGACCGCTACCCCCCCCTTCCGCCTCGACCCCTAACCGGCTCAGCTTCACCAGCGGCGCGATCCCCGGCGGAATCGCGCCGCTCCTCTGAGCCTATTGGAGCGTCAATGCCTGGCGGCCTAGCGAGGGACCTTTGCAAAACCCCGCCTCGACCTCGAAAGCGTGGCCGTTCTTTCTCCCTCTCCCTCTGGGAGAGGGTTGGGGTGAGGGTCTTCCGCGCAACCAGCCTTGGGTTACGCAAAGGTCTCTAACGAGGGGGACCGGATGCAGCGTCCTGGTGCGCCAGCGCTCCCATACAGCGGCTCGTCTCAGACCTGGGAAATTTCGCGCTTGCGTCGCGGGTCAGGACGCCCGTGATCGACAAGGACGTCATATATGCGATCAACCGTACCGCTCAGGCCCCGCAGCTGCTGCCGTAGCGATGACTGCTCGCTCTCAATCCGATCAAGCCGCCCATCGACACGATTGAACCGCTCGTCCACGCGATTGAACCGCTCATCCATGAGTTCGAATCGCTCATCAATGAGTTTGAACCGCTCATCAATGACATCGAATCGCCGCAGAACCTCGACTTGAAACTCTTCCGGTGACATGCGTGGTCTCTCCGTGTGCGAGGAACCCTGTTCCCCGCCGCCTTAGCCACGGCGGGAGCCACCCAACAACCAACCGAGCCTGCAAAATTATAGGGTCGGATATCCGGCCGCATCAATCGGTCAGTCCATCCCAGAGCGCCCGACGCTGGCGTCAACGCGTCACCTGGATAAACGCCGCCGTGCACGTCCAAATGCTCACCGCGTCCCACCGCCACCAGCCCTTCCCCCGGCCGCGTCCGGATCCTGAAAAAACCGCTCCGCCGTCAACACCGCCCACCAGTCCTCCGGCCTGAACACCAGCTCGCGCGCGCCGCGATTTAGGCCCCTGGACTACCGATAGTCATCGGACAACACAAGTACAGCTTGAGACAGGCGTCCCGTCCCCACGGAACGCAGCCGGCTCACCCGCCCGACCACGGATCAATCACCTCAACCTCACAGCCCACAAAGCCCTCCACATCCCGCGTCGCCACCCCCATCCCTCGCGACCGCGCAATCGCCGCAATCTGGCAGTCGAACTGGCTCATCGGCCGGCCCGCCGCCCGCCGCTCGCACGCTATATCCGCATAGTCCAGCGCCGCAGTCGAGTCAAACGGCAGCACGCGCCCACTGAACGCCTCGTCAAGAACTCGGTCGGCGGCCACCGTCAACTCCCACCGACGCCGGCCATCGGGCAGCAATCCAAGTCCCGTTCGGATCTCCGCCTCGCTCACGGCCGTCACAAACAGCCCACGAGCATCCTCGCGGTCCAACCAGCCCAGCACCCGCGAATCTGGACTCCTGCGCATGACTTCCGACAGGACGTTGGTGTCCAACACGATCATTCGCCGGCCACCTCAGTCAAACCGCGGCGGCTCCCGCATCGGTTCCCGCGCCGGAATCTCCAGGTCGACGCCGCCCAGCGGCCGGAACAGGTCATGGATGGCCGTGCCGATGTTCCGGACGGGGCCCTCGTCCTCCCGAAGCGTCACCCGCAGAATCTCCCGCACCTCCTGCTCCATCGAGCGACCGTTCGCCGCCGCCCGAACCCGCAGCCGCTGCTTCAACTCGTCATCCAGGTTCCGCACCGTGATGCTCGCCATCGATCAGGTCCCACCCGTGGCGCTGGTCATCCGAGCGCCGGCTGAAATGCAATCAATGACTGCATTGTATGCGTTGATTGCAATGCAATCACCCCACCCCCTCCCAATCGCGATTAC
>DAOUIX010000109.1:0-1839 GCA_034423235.1 Chloroflexota bacterium
ACTTGCTCCAGTTGGTCGTTCCGGCCGACCTTGGCCGGCAACAGCGCGTCCGCGAACGAGGGGGTTCCCAACTGCCGATGCATGGCTTAGCTCCCGTCAACTCTCGTCGTCATAGTGGCCTCTCGCCCGAGTTATGCAAAGGTCTCCCGTGGGAGAGGGCCGGGGTGAGGGTCTTCCGCGCAACCATCCCTGGGACTGCGTAAGAGTCTCTCCAGGCAAAAAAGGCCCGGTGACAGGTATTCCCGGCAATGCCCTCATCCCCCGCGCCGTACAATCAACTCCCAGCCGCCGGCTCGGCCCGGCGTGCGGGTTGCCACGGAGGCAGTCATGAGCGATCAAATGCGCGCCGGCGTTGTAGGACTTACTGGAATCGGCCAGCGGCCGGCCGCCCAAGGAGCGGAACCCGGCTGGGGCACTGCCATGCCCCACTCCCATGTGGCCGCCTACCACCATGTCGCCAACACCGAGGTCGTGGCCGTCTGCGACCTTGACGAAGGCGCCATCGCCAACTTCAACGCCGACTGGAACGAAGCCCTCCCCGAGGTCAACACCTACACCAGCCACGTTGAGATGCTTGAGAAGGAAAACCTCGACATCCTCAGCGTCGTCACCGGCGACAACGTCCATGCCCAGATCTGCATCGACGGCGCCGAAGCCGGCGTCAAGGGCATCCTCTGCGAAAAGCCCATCGCCTCCTCTTTGGCCGACGCCGACCGCATCATCGAAGCCGTCACCAAGGCCGGCATCCCCTTCCTCGTCGACCACTCCCGCCGCTGGATGTTCCCCTGGGTCCAGGCCGCCCAACTCATCGAGCAAGGCGCCATCGGCGACGTCAAGCGCGTCGTCGCCAACCAGGGCGGCCCCCGCGCCATGCTCTTCCGCAACGGCACCCACATGTGCGACACCATCAACTGGTACGCCCAGGGCAACCCCACCGCCGTCTACGCGGTGAACGAGATTAACTTCGAGGACTACGGCCCTCGCTACGCTAGCGACGGCGGCCACGACCCCGACACCGACCCTGCCGTCAGCATCCTCATCGAATACGACAACGACGTCCGCGCCTTCTGGAACATGTGCAAGCCTATGCCCGGCGTATTTGACGTCGACGTCTTCGGCAGCGACGGCATCCTGCGCGTCACCCAGGAGCGAGCCACCCTCACCACCGTCAACGAATCCCGCACCCTCGTCACCTCCGACATTCCGCACACCCAGTACACCCAGGGCCACATCGCCGGCGCCGTCGTCGAGCTCATCGACCTCATCAACAACGGCGGCACCCCCACTTGCGGACCCATCGAAGCCCGCCAGGTCATGGAAGTCCTGCTCGGCGCCCTCCAGTCTTCCGCCGGCGGCAACGTCCGCGTTACCATGCCTATCGTCGACATGTAACCTCACATGACATCCAGTTGCCTTCCGACGCCCCGGAAGGCGCCCTGTGCTCCCCCGGCCAGGGCATCTCGGGAGGGGCGCCATCCCACCACCATGGCGTCCCTCCCACTTTTCTTTGTTCTACTCGTCGCCCTCATCGCCTGCGGCGAAACCCGGGCGCCCCACCAGGCGCACGACGCCGCCCCTCAACCCGCCGCTGCCCCAGCCGAGCTAAACGCAACCGCCAGTGAGGGCGAAACCGTCTTCAACACCCACTGCGCCCAGTGCCACGGCCCGGAAGCCACCGGCACCAACCTCGGCCCCACCTTGATCGACCGCATCTACCACCCCGGCCACCACGGCGACGCCGCCTTCCACCTCGCCGTCCTACGCGGCGTCCGTCAGCACCACTGGAACTTCGGCAACATGCTCCCCGTCCCCGGCGTCACCGAAACCCAGGTCGACCAG
>DAOUIX010000110.1:0-26527 GCA_034423235.1 Chloroflexota bacterium
CTTCGCGAAGGCGCTCAGGGTTTCCCAGTGCGCGGCGCACGGCGATCATCACGATCAGGCCGATGTCCGCGGCCTCGGCTGCGTCCAGCACGTCCTGTTCGGCCGTCTGGTGCAGCAGGTTGTAGCCGACCATGAACGTGTCGAAGTGTCCATCCTCGGTCATGCGCTTAAAGGTCTCGTGGTGAACGTCGGCGTGGGCCTGCTCGGTGACGCCCAGAAAGCCGACCTTGCCGGCTCGCTGAGCCTCAAGCAGCACTGGCAGGTGACGCTCCACGATGTCGTCGTAACGGTCCGGCATCAGACCATGCACCTGGATCACGTCGATGTAGTCGAGTTGCAGGCGTTCCAGGCTTCGGTCGATCGACGTCCCCACGTCCTCGGGACTCTTCAGTTCGCCGTCGGCAAGCGGGCTGTACTTCGTGGCTACCACGAAGTCGTCGCGCGGAACCCCCGCCAGCCCATGCCCGAGCAGGGCCTCGCTGTCGTCGTAGCTGGCCGCGGTGTCGAAGAAGTTGATCCCGTGATCCAGCGCCCGCCGGGTCAGGCGACGGGCGTCCTCCGGCGTGGTCCCGCGGTTCTGGCCCATCTTGCTGGGGCCGCCGGTCCCCAGGCTGGCCAGCGACACGCGCAAATCGGTGCGACCTAGTCGGCGGTACTCCATCGCGATGACTCCAGATTCTGTTGGGGGCCTGCAACATAGCGCGCGTGAAGCAATCGCGGAGGCATACGTTGGAGTTTGGATCACGGTCAAGCGGGTGTATGATTGACCAGACCACCCCACCTGGGGTGGGGTCATAAGAGGCGCTCGTCCTCGGGGACACGCGATGGACCAGGAAACCCGCAACCTTCTCAACCGCTGGAAGTCAATCCAGGGCCATGCCCGGGCGGTCGAAAAGATGCTTGAAGACGACGCCTACTGCGTGGACGTCCTCAAGCAGACCCTGGCCATCCAGGGCGCCATCGAGAAAGTCAACGCCGGCGTCCTGGAACGTCATCTCAAGACGTGTGTCGCGACCGCTATCGCCTCGGACGATCCCGCGGAGCGCGAACAGGTGATCGCGGAGCTGATGGACGTATTCAAGGGCACCGGCCACTTGCGCCGCGTGAACTCCACGGGCGAGGCCATCGAACGCGTCGCCGCCAGCCTCGAAAGCCGTGATGCGCCCCAACACGACCACGGAAACGGCCAGACCGCATGACCGCTAGTGTCGATTACGCGTTTACGTTGCCTGTCGCGGGCATGCACTGTGTCGCCTGCGTCGACCGGGTCCAGCAGGCCGTCGCAAAGGTGGCGGGAGTTCACGAGGCGTCGGTCAATCTCTCGGACGAAACGCTGGCTGTCCGCGCTGATCGAGGCCTCAAGGCCGCCGACGTCGCCGCCGCTGTCAAGGCGGCGGGCTTCGAGGTGCCAGCGGCCGAGCGCACGCTCCAGATCGAGGGCATGCACTGCACATCATGCGTGGGCCAGGTCGAAAACGCCCTTGTCAAGGTTCCCGGGGTGCTTGACGCCTCCGTGAATCTGGCCTCCGGCCAGGCCCTGGTACGCCACGCCCTGGGACAGGCCGAGCATGGTGCGCTGCGGACGGCGGTGGAGCGAGTCGGATTCAGCGTGCCTGAGTCCGACGCGCACCACGAGTCATCCGCCGGCGCTCCCGCGGCGGACGGAGGCCTTGAGGAGCGCCGTCGTCGCGAACGGCGCTGGCTCGGCATTCAGGCCGCCTTCGCCCTCGGCGTCGGATTCCTGGCGATGTGGGGGGCGGTGGAGTTCATCCCCTGGGCGCCGGAAGTCCTGCGCAATCCCTGGGTCGTGCTGGTGCTCGTGACGCCGGTACAGTTTTGGTCCGGCTGGTCGTTCTACCGGTGTGCCTGGCTGGCGGCGCGGCGCGCGAGTACGGATATGAACACGCTGGTAGCCATTGCAACCAGTGCCGCGTACGGCTACAGCCTCATAGTCACCATGTGGCCGGGACTGCTGAGCGGCGTGGCCGGCGCAGACGTGCATTACTTCGAAGCATCCGCGGTCATCATCGGGCTGGTCTTGCTTGGCCGGTATTTCGAGACGGGTGCCCGGGCGCGGGTGTCCGCCGCGATTCAGCGACTGCTGAATCTCAGGGCCAGGACGGCCCGAATCGAGCGGAATGGACAGTCCCTCGAAGTCGCGCTCGACGACGTGCGCCATGACGATGTCGTCGTCGTTCGCCCGGGCGAAAGGGTCCCGGTGGACGGCCAGGTGCTCGAGGGCGCGTCGGCGCTGGACGAGTCGATGATCACTGGCGAGAGCATTCCCGTGGACAAGGGTCCGGGCGACGAGGTGATCGGGGCGACGCTCAACACTGCGGGCAGCTTGCGCGTACGGCCCACCCGCCTCGGCCAGGACTCGATGCTGGCCCAGATCATCGCGCTGGTTGAACGCGCCCAAACCTCAAAGGCGCCCGTGCAGCGGCTGGCGGACTGGGTGTCGGCGCGGTTCGTGCCGGCGGTCATCGTGATTGCGCTGGTCACCCTGGGCTTCTGGCTGGCCATCGGACCGGATCCGCGGCTCACCCACGCGCTGGTCGCCATGGTCACGGTGCTGATCATTGCCTGTCCCTGTGCGCTCGGCATCGCCACGCCCGTGGCCATCATGGTTGGCGTGGGCAAGGGCGCGGAGTTGGGCGTCCTGGTGCGCAGCGGCGAAGCGCTGGAGACGGCCGGTCGCGTCGACACGGTGGTGCTGGACAAGACCGGCACGATCACGAGCGGCCGAGCCGAAGTCACGGACGTCATTCCGCTCAACGGTGAGCCCGAGTCGGAAATCCTGCGCCTGGTCGGTTCGGCCGAGCGCGACTCCGAGCATCCGATCGGCCAGGCGATTGTGCACAACGCCGCTGAACGCGGTATTGACCTGTCGCAGCCTGCCCGGTTCCGGTCGGTAACGGGTGGTGGCGTGCAGGCCATGGTCGATGAGCGCCAGGTCATGGTGGGCACGGCTGGCCTGCTAACTGACGCCGGTGTGTCGGTCGAGTCAGGGGCGCGCCGTGGCGAGGAGTTGGCCGCCCAGGGCCGAACGCCGGTCTACGCGGCTATCGACGGCGAGCTGGCTGGCCTGGTAGCCCTGGCCGACGCCCCGCGTGCCGAAGCCGCCACGGCGATTGCGCAGCTACGGGACCTGGGCCTGCGCGTGCTCATGGTCACCGGCGACCGTGATGCGCCGGCCCGGGCCATTGCTCGTCAGGTCGGGGTGGACGAGGTGCGAGCCGAAGTTCGGCCCGGCGACAAGGCGGCCATCGTGCGCGAATTGCAGGCCGCCGGGAGTCGAGTAGCCGTCGTCGGCGACGGCATCAACGACGCGCCCGCACTGGCCCAGGCCGACCTCGGCATTGCGATGGGCTCGGGAACTGACATCGCCATGGAAGCCGGCGAAATTACCCTCGTGCGCGGCCATCTGGACGATGCGGTGACGGCCATCAGGCTCAGCCGCTCCACCATGCGCACGATCCGGCAGAACCTGTTCTGGGCCTTTGCCTACAACGTGGCGCTCATCCCGGTCGCGGCCGGCGTGCTGTATCCCGTGTGGGGGCTTCAACTCAACCCGATGCTGGCCGCCGCTGCAATGGCGTTCAGCGACCTGTCCGTGGTCGCCAACTCGCTGCGCCTACGTCGATTTGGAAGAAGCGAATAGGCTCGGACCAAAGCTAATTGACAACTTAACGCGGCATGATTATTATCAAGTGATGTTCTTGAGGGGCACATATATCTAGTTTAGTGTTGGCTATAAAGAACTATTAGCCACTACTAATGTTCAGATTATACGTGTCTTATAAGAGTTCTTAGACGCTGCTCCAAAGAGCGTCTGGCTATCGGGAGGAAACGAAATGACCATGCGAAACAGCCTGGCACGGGCGCTCAATGACCAGATCAACCACGAGTTCAGCGCGGCCTACGTCTACCTGGGCATGGCTGCGTACTTCGAGACGCTCGACCTTGGTGGCTTCGCCGGCTGGATGCGCGCCCAGAGCGAGGAGGAGTGGGGCCACGGCATGCGCATCTATGAGCATCTGGCGGAACGCGATGTTCCCGTGACCCTGAGCGGACTCGACCAGGCCGAAACCGAATACGACAGCCCGGAGTCCGTCATCGCCAATGCGCTTGACCTTGAGCAAGGCACCACGCGCTCCATCAACGCCGTCTATGCCCAGTCAATGGAACAGGGCGATTACCAGGCCAAGGCGATGTTGGACTGGTTCGTGAATGAGCAGACTGAAGAGGAAGACACGCTCCGCACGCTCCTCAGCCATCTCAAGATCGCCGGCGACGAAGGCGCGGGCCTGCTGATCCTCGATCGCGAACTGGCGGCGCGGCAGCCGGCTGCTGCGGGAGGCTAGCGAGTTGCGGGGCGGCTAGGCCTCTTCCTGCAGCCGTCGTGCCAGCGTATCCGCGGCGGTCTGTAAGCGTGGGCTGATGTCGACGGGATACCGTGGCGTCGCTGGCGCGAGGCCGCGCACACGTGCGGGAAGCTGTCCAATCGCCGCCGCGCTGTACGTCCGGGTGCTCTCGAGGCTGGGACACTGCCCCCCGATCCGGCGTCCGTTCGCCATCGCGGGCTGTAGGAGCGGTTGCCCGTCCAGCGACTCGTCCGCGCTGCCCAGGACGTCGCGCACGGCCACGCCGGCTCGCGTTTCACGGAAGATCTGCTTGCGCCCGGGCCAGGTGCGTTTGGAAGCCGACAGCTTCATGCGGCCGCGCCCCGCATACGCCGCCAACTTGTAGGCGGTGTCCAGGTATGGCGCGTCGGTGGACACAGCCAGCGCCGTTCCCACGCCGAATCCATCGATGGGCGCGCCGTCGGCGCCTAGGTCCGCGATTGCCGGGGCGTCGAGCTCCCCGCTCACGATGATCCGAACCGAGGCCAGTCCAGCGTCGTCCAGCATTCGGCGTGCCAGCCGGGCGTTAGCCCCGAGATCGCCTGAATCGATGCGGATGGCGGCCACATCAAATTGCTCGCCCTGACGCCCCGCCAGGTCGATCACCCGTTGCACGCCACCGGCCAGGTCATATGTGTCCACCAGCAACGTGGTTCCGCTGTGCGTCGATGTGAACGACGTCAGCGCCTCCGACTCGCCCTCATGCGCCTGGATGTAGCTGTGCGCCATGGTTCCGCTGACCGGAATCCCGAATTGCCGTCCGGCGGCGACATTTGAGGTCCCGGCGGCCCCCGCAATGTAGGCCGCCCGTGCCGTGTCCACGCCCGCGGCTGCCCCCTGCGCGTGCCGCGTGCCGAAATCCACGACCGGCGCCCTGTTGGCGGCCGCCACCAGGCGGTATGCGGCCGATGCCGCCATCGTCTGGTGGTGGATCGTGCTGAGCAGATACGTCTCCACGATCTGCGCTTCGGGCAGCGAGGCCGTCACTTCCAGGATCGGCTCGTTCCCAAACACCGGCGTTCCTTCGGGTACGGCCCGAACCTCGCCTTGAAACCTGAGACTTTCCAGCCGGTCCAGAAAGTCCTTGGAGAACCGATGCAACGAGGCCAGGTACTCAAGGTCTGACGCCGTGACGGCCAGCCCTTCCAGGTAGTCCAGCGCCCCCGCCAACCCGCAGGCAATCAGCAGGTTGCGGTTCGGCGGCAAGCGGCGGCACAGCAGGTCAAAGGTCGCCGGCTCCGTAAGACCGTGCTCCCAGTAAGCCTGCATCATGCTGAGCTGATACAGGTCGGTCAGCAGCGCGTCGCCGGGCGCGGACGGCTGCGCCCGTGGTGTCATGCGGGCTCGGCGTGCTCCAGGATCGCGCCTGCCTCGCGCATTTCGTTCAGTGCTGCTTCTCCGTCGCCGGGCGCTACGTCAACGGCGCGTATCGCATCTGCAATCACGTGCACTTCGAGTCCCGGCAATTCAACCGCGTCAAGGACGCTCGCCTTCACGCAGTAGTCAGTGGCCAGGCCGCCTACCCAGAGCCGCCGGATGCCCGCCGCATGCAACTTTCGTCCCAGCTCCCCACTGTCGAACGCCGAGTAGGCCTCGCGGTCGGCTTGATCGGCTTTGGACACCACCGCCGCGTCATCCGGCAACTCCAGATCTTGATGAAACGCCGCGCCCGGCGTGTCCTGCACGCAGTGCGGCGGCCAGATACCGCCTTGCTCGGCGAAGCTCAGGTGGTCGGCCGGGTGCCAGTCGCGTGAGGCGTAGACCTTCGCGCCCCCCTGCTGGGCGGCTGCGATCCAGCCGTTCAGCACGGGAACCACCGCATCGCCGTCCGCCACGGCCAGCGCGCCGCCGGGGCAAAAATCGTTCTGCACGTCAACCAGCAGCAGCGCGTCGCTGGCTGTCAGCTCGGTCGCCATCGGTCGCCTCGATACGTCGCCTGGCATGCACTGAACTGCTTCACAGGCCGCGCGTCAGACGGTCTTGATCGCCGCGGCGAACGTGGCTGGGGTAGATGGATTCGAACCACCGCTTCACGGTCCAGAGCCGCGCGTCCTACCACTAGACGATACCCCAAGAACTGGCCGTCCCCGGCCGGATTCAACCCTACCACTCAAGCTCCGTCAGGCCGCATCCATGCGCCTGCGGTTCCTGCCTCTGATCGCGGACTTCGCTGGCCTCGCGCGAGCCATAGCCTCGATAATCGTTCCATGCATTCAACGGCCGAAAGCTCGCACCCACTGTGCGGTCCCTACGACACCGTCTTTATGGATATCGGCGGAACCGTGGTGCATATCGAGCCGCCGTTCTTCGAGACAGTCCTGATAATCGCCGCCGATTTCGGCGTGCCAAATCCGCCGGACGACTTCGAGGCTCGGGCCGACCGTGTCTGGCGCCAGGATGGGGAAGCCAACCGCTCGCGCGGCTGCTCGCTCACGACCGCGGCTTCGTCGAACTACTGGCACACCCAATACGAGCGGCTCGGTGGCGTGCTGGGGATACCTGATACGCGAGACTTCAGCCACGCGCTCTATCAACGCTTCAGCTCGTTCCAGGCCTACGCGCCGATGCCCGGTGCGGTCGAGGCCCTGCGGGCGCTCAACCGAATGGGCCTGCGCGTGATTGTCGCCTCCAACTGGGAGGGATGGCTCGACCGGTTGCTTGTCGCGCTGGACCTTGAGAGATTCTTTGCCGCCCAGGTCGTGAGTGCCGACATTGGCGTCGAAAAGCCTGATGCGCTGTTCTTTGAACGCGGACTTGCCATCGCCGGGGCAGAGAGCGACCGGGTGATCCACGTCGGCGACGGTTTGGAGCCTGATGTCGAGGGCGCAGCGAACGCCGGCATCGATGCCGTCTGGGTCAACCCGTCATTACCGGCCGACTCCCCCGTCCCCGTCATCGCCTCCATCGCCGACCTGCCCCACCTCATCCGCCCCCACGTCGCGCCCACGCCCTGGTCGCTGCCGTAATCTCGGCCAATCCGTTGCCGCTCCCTCCGGACGACCAATGAACCTCAAGTGGGATGTCATCGCCTCCCGGCTGGCCTGGCGCGGTCGTTTTCCGGTCGTCATCGACCGCCTGAGAGCCCAGGCGGACGGCCGCGAGATGGACTACACCTACCTGAAACTCTCCGGCGGCGCGGTCACGGTCTTGGGATTAGACGAGCAGAATCGCGCCGTCTGCGTGCGCCAATACCGCCATCC
Organism: Chloroflexota bacterium; assembly: GCA_034423235.1. Lineage (GTDB taxonomy): Bacteria > Chloroflexota > UBA11872 > UBA11872 > UBA11872 > UBA11872. Next base: position 7,604 of record DAOUIX010000110.1, read on the forward strand.
CACCGGCCAGGTCATGCTGGAACTCCCGGCCGGCCACGTTGACCGCAACGAAACGCCTGCCGCCTGCGCGCATCGTGAGTTCGAGGAAGAGACCGGCCTCCGCATCGGCGACCTGCAATCCCTCGGCTCCTTCGTGCCCGTGCCCGCCCTCAGCGGATTCCGCATGCACATGTTCATGGGCCGCAACCTGTCCCAGGGCAGGGCTGCGCTGGATGACACGGAGATTCTTGAGGTCGTTCGCGTCCCGATTGGCGACCTGCGCGAGCAGATCCTGGACGACCACCACGACCACGCCGGGATGATCAGCACGGTGCTGATCGCCTCGCAGCGAGGCTTGCTGCCAGAGTGATTACCCGTGCCCTGATTGCGCCAGGCCCCACGGATCAGGTGCGCCGTGCCGCCTACCAGCAGGTGGTCGGCACCGATCGCGTGGCCTGGTTGACCGACAGGGCCAGCCTGGCCGACGACGTGGTTGTGGATCTGGACGATCCGGACGACCTGCCGGATGACCAGCGCGAGCGCTTGCTGGCGTCCGATGCGCTCATCGTCGCCGGCGCCCCGGTTGCAGGCGCTACAGACGCACGTTCGTTAGCCGCTTGGCCCGACCTGCTGGCGGGACCGGTTGTCGTCCTCTCGGCCGACTTGGACTCGCTGGGTCGCCGAACCATGTCCAAGTCCGTCGTGGTCTCGGAGGCGCCCGGCCTTGGTCCGGCCGCCTGGCGGGCCGTCCTTGGCCTCGTTGCGCTCGGCGGCGGCCTGCGGCGCATCGCGGCTCGCCTTGAACCGCGTGGTCCCGGCTTCTCGGCGATCTACGGCGTCGGACGCTTTCACGACGACTCCGTTGCCTACGTCGAAGCCATGGCCGGAGTCCCAGCCGGCGCCGGACTCAGCATCTACGAAGCCCTTGGCCGAGCAGGGATCCGCGAATTCGACTCACGCCGTTCCATTAACCGCGTCATTAGTCGCGGCGAGGCCAACCAGCTACCGGCTACCCGGAAGGACCCCTACGCCCAGTTCGTCGCCAGCCTCTGCCGCGGCGACGATCCCGGGCCACCGGCCAGGCTTGCCCCGACGCTGACCCACGCACACGCCGCCTACGCTGCCCTGATGCGGGCCTGCGAGACCGGAACCGCGGTCACGCTATGAACAAGCCGGTGCGCATGGCCGCCGTCAGCTTTGACCACGGCCACCAGTACGCGTACCTGCGGGCCATGCTGCGACTGCCGGAGATCGAATTGGTCGCAATCTCCGAGCCAGACCCCGACGAACGCGCCATTGCCCAGAGCCTGCTCGCCGACATTGGCGGCGATTCCGTGCGCGTCCACGCCAGTCACACCCACGTCTTCCAGGCCGACGACATCGACGCCGTCAGCATCTGCGCCGCCAACGCGCACCATCACGATCTCACGTTGGCCGCCGCCGCGGCCGGCAAACACGTCCTCTGCGAGAAACCCCTGGCCGTTTCCCTGGACGAAGCCACGGCGATGGTCCGCGGCTGCGCCGACCATGGCGTCACCCTCGCCACCGCCTATCCCGTGCGCCACGCACCCCAGGTCTGGGATGCCAAACGTCGTCTCGCCAGCGGCGACCTGGGCCCGATTCGCGCCATGTCCCTGACCAACGTCCTGCGCGCCCAGCCCATCGGGTGGTTCATTGACCCGGCGCGCTCAGGCGGCGGCGCCATCCGCGACCACATCGTCCACGCCACCGACCTGATGCGCTGGTTCATCGGGGGCGAAGTCCGACAGATCTACTGCGAGGCCGACACCCTGGCCCGCGACATTCCGGTCGAGGACACCGGCGCGCTGATCGAGGTCTTCGACTCCGGTGTGATAGGCACCTGCGACCCCAGCTGGAACCGACCGCGAACCTGGCGCAAGTGGGGCGACGTGAGCGGGCGCATCGTCTGCGATGGCGGCGTCATCGAGTTCGACATCACCGATCACGTCATTCGGGTCACGTCCGCCGATCTCGGCATCCCCTACCAGGAATCCGGATTCTCCTCGGATATGAACGCGGCCCTGCTGCTGGACTTTGCCGACGCCGTGGCGACCGGCCGCCCGCCATGCGCCGATGGCCTTGACGGCTGGGCCGGCGTCGCCTGCACCGAAGCCGCCTACGCCTCGGCCCGTCGACACGAATTCGTCGACGTGCCGCGTTTTCGTTAGGCGACTCGCAGCCAGGCGATCGACTGATCGACGAGCGCGGCCGTTGCGAGCGGACTGGCGCCTCTCTGGGCGTGGGTCACGTGGCCTACGATGGAAGCGCGCGTGGCTTGAAAGAACAGAGCGGGCGGCAATGTCGGACCAGGCATCACAAGAACCCACCTACACCATGGGCTACAGCGACGACTTTCAGCAGCTACTCGATCGTCGCAGCGTGCACACGCACGCCGCACATCTGGTGCCTCACCTCAAGCCCGGCCAGCGCGTGCTCGACTTCGGCTGTGGTCCAGGCACCATCTCGGTCGGCCTGGCCACGGCGGTCGAACCTGGCGAAATCCACGGCGTTGACATGGAAGCCTCACAGATCGACCTGGCTCGGGCCGCCGCGCAGGCAGGTGGGCATGCCAATGCGACGTTTCACGTTGGCGACGTGACCGACCTGCCGTTCGACGACAATTCGTTTGATGTGGCGCATTGCCATGCGGTGCTCATGCACGTGCCCGACACGCCGGCCACCCTGGCCGAGGTAAAACGCGTGCTGAAGCCCGGCGGGCTTATCGCCAGTCGCGAGTCGATCATCTCCTCCTCGTTCCTGCACCCTGGCGATGAGGACACCCAGGCGGCCTGGGACACCTTCGCCAGGCTCCTGGCCGGCAACGGCGGCCACCCGGAAATGGGGCTGGAGCTCAAGGCCAATCTCATGGCCGCCGGGTTCACCGACATTCGGGCGTCCGGCTCGTTCGACTTCTTCGGAACGACCGAGGACGTCGCCTTTTTCCACGGCTTCATCAACGACTGGTTCTACTCGCCCAAGGTCACCGCGGCCATCGTGCAATTCGGCCTGGCATCCCAGCAGCAGCTCGATGACTGGCAGGCCCGCATTGACGAGTGGCGGGACAACCCGGGCTCTGTAGGCGCCATCGCCTTCGGTGAGGCCATCGCGTACAAGCCGTAGGAGCGGCCCCTCTGCAGAGCGTGTCCAGGCGTCACAGGGCGCTTTAGTACGCAGCAGCCGTGCTCCGGCCCTGGGGATCGCTGAGCCACGGCCGTGCGTCGTCCGGTCGACTCAGCCTGATCGGGCCGGCGCGGAGCTGACGGCCTAGACTGGTCGCATGAGCACTCGTGCCAACGCACAGACCCTCCGCGCCCGCTCCCCGCTGGTCATCCCGGTAACGGTTGGCCTGCTCACAGCCGCGGCGTTTGGCCTGAGCGTTGGCGTCATCACCGGCGCCATCGACACCCCGATCTTTGAGCGGGCAACACCGGCTTACGCCATTGACTACCCAATCTGGGCGCTCAACGCCGTGCTGGTTGGAGCGCTGGCCGGCGTGAGCATGTTCGCCATGCGCCGGCGCCAGGATTTCGGCAGCGGTCCAATCTACGCGGGCGGGTTTCTCTCGGCCTTCGCCATTTCCTGCCCGCTGTGCAATGGACTGCTGGTGGCTGCCTTCGGCACGGGCGCCGCGGCGAACGTCTTTGACCCGGCACGCCCATTCATCGGAGGTGCTACGGCCCTGTTCATGGCATTCGTGCTGTTTCGCCGGGTCCAGTCGCTCAGGGCCGGCTGTGTCGAGTGCCCGGTCCCGGCCGAGACAACGGTCGAAGCTCCCGGCTGAGGCTTAGCGCTTAGTAGCGGTCCGGCCAATAGCAATACGCGTCAAGACGCGGGAAGAGGACATCCAGGAGTTCGACGTCACGCTCGGCCAGGCGTACGCCGTGAACGTCGCGCAGGTCCTCGGCCGATCGGTAACCAAATAGAAGCTCGCACAGTCGGTCGGCTGGCAGCCGGATCTTCCGCGCCGCAGCTTCGCCTCCCAGCGCCAGGTCGCCCGAACCCAACTCCGTCTCGATCGCGAGACGCGCGGGGCGATCTGGACCCAGCGCTTCGGCCTGCTCGCGTGCGTAGGGCTGCAGCGCCTCAAGCACCGCGCCCGGCAGGCTGAGCCGGACCATCTGCGCGCGGCCGATCGGACGCTCCGTCGTCATGCTCACGTCGAGATTCTGCAGATACCGACCCACGCGCCCGGTTGGATACACGTGAAAGTCCAGACTTCCCATCCGGTGTCGAATCGCTTCCTCCGCCATGCCCCGAATCAGCGATCCCGCCACAGCGCTACTGGTCGCCTGCGCATCCACGATGTCAAGCCGCTGCGCGTCGTGGTCAATCTGATCGCCTATGCAGTAGCCGACGATCCGGCCATCGTCGTTCAGCGCGACCTGCACCCACGTATCCAGTCGACCGAAATAGAGACCCTGCCGCGGACCCAGCCAGCGCTCGGGCTCTCGCACCCGCACGCCGGTCATCCCGGAGGTCTCACGGTTGTACAGCCGAGCGATCGCGGGTCGATCCCCGGGCTCGCCGGCCCGAATCCGGTGATTCCCTGGCACTGCCTCGGCGCGTCGCGTCGAAATGCTGAACCTGAACTCCGGCATCACGGTGGCGTACGCCCAGCGGTGGTATACGTCCGCCACGCCGCCATACAGCATGGAGAGGGGCACGCCGCGTCGCTCGGCCTGTTCCAGCACGGTCTCCAGCATGAAGCGCATGTGCCCCCGCATCTGGTGCGCGTCGGCCGTGTGTACGCCCACCACCCCGGCGCTCTCCAGCGTCACGCCGCGCAGGCGGTGCGGAACCGTGAAGGTCTGCATCCAGCTGACCAGCTCGCTGTCGACCTCCACGCGCACCTGCTCCCACGGCAGGCCAAGCTCATGGGGCAGAAACTGGATGACGCGTTGCGGCATCGACTCAGGCGGCGGCGAGTTTGGCTAGTCCGGCTAGGGCGCGCTGCAACCGCACCCGGCAACGCTGGCGGCCAAGCACGGCCATCGTCGCGAAGAGCGGCGGCGTCGCTCGGCGTCCGGTCACCGCGATGCGAACCGGCATGAACAGGTCCCCGGCCCTCCAGTCCAGGTCGCTGGCCAGCGCGCGCATTCCGGCTTCGAGCGTCGAGTCGTCAAAGGGATCGACGTCGTCCACCAGCGCCGCCACGCGTTCCAGGGCTCGCGCCGTTTCCGCCACCGAATGGCGCCGGTACCTGACCTGGCGCATGTCGGGCTCCAGATGCTCGTCAAAGAAAAACTCCATCAGGTCGGCCGTCTGGTCGAGATGCGACAGGCGCTCATACTCAAGCTCCAACGCTGACCTGAAATAAGGGCGCTGGTCCGGCGAAAGCTCAAGACCGCCGGCCGTCGCGTACGACCAGGCGCGCTCGGCCAGGTCCGCAAGATCGAGTCGACGAATCCAGACCCCGTTGAAATGGTCCAGCCGCTGCGGGTCGAAGATGGCGTCCGCGCGGTTGACCCGCGTCAATCTGAACTCCTGCACCAGTTCGTCCAGGCTGAAGAGCTCGCGCTCGTCGCCCGGCGACCAACCAAGGAAAATCAGGAAATTGACCATGGCCTCGGGCAGGAAACCCCGCGTCCGGTACGCCCCAACCCACTGCGCGCCGTCACGCTTGGAGAACTTCTGGCGCCGGTGGTTCAGCACCAGCGGAAGATGCGCGAATATCGGCGTGGTCCAGCCCAGCGCGTCGTAGATCAGCAGCTGACGAAAAGTGTTGGAAACGTGGTCGCGGCCACGCACCACGTGGCTGATCCGCATGTGGTGGTCGTCCACCGTCACCGCCATGTTGTACAGGGCCGAGCCGTCGCCGCGGGCGATAACAAAATCGTCAATGTCGCCGGCGCCGGCACTGATTGCGCCCAGCACGACGTCGTCGAATCGGAGCTCGCGCGGCTCGGTGCGAAACCGAACGGCTGGAACCACGCCGGCCGCCTGGCGCTCGGCGATCTGGGCACCGGTGAAGTGCCGGCCGATGCCGGAGTACCGCTGCGGCCGACCGTCGGCCCGTTGCTGCTCGCGCTCGGCGGCGCGTTCCTCCGCCGTGGTGTAGTCGCGGTACGCGTGGCCTGACGACAAGAGCGCCTGCACCGCCTCGCGATGAACCTCACCGCGCTCGCTTTGCCGGTACGGGCTATACGGACCACCCACGTCCGGGCCTTCGTCCCAATCCAGGCCCAGCCACCGCAGGCCGTCGTAGATTCCGGCCTCGCGCGTCGGGTCGCTGCGCTGCGCGTCGGTGTCCTCGATGCGCAGCACAAACGCTCCGCCTGCGCGGCGGGCCATGAGGTAGTTGAACAGCGCGGTTCTGGCGCTGCCCACGTGCAGGTCGCCGGTTGGGCTGGGCGCCATGCGCACGCGCACGGGCTCATTCATGGCGGGCAGTATCTCACCGGCGGCAGCGCGGTTCGCCGTGAGCGACCGCTCAATCCTGGTAGTACCCGATGATCGTGTCCATGGCCGCCGAAAGCTCGGAAACCCACGCTTCAGGCGAGGCGCTGCTCGGACTTACCTCGGGCGTAATCCATCCGCTATAACCAACGCGCCGCAGCGTCTGCATCACCACCGGCCAGTCCACGTCCCCGTGCAGCAACTGGGTGAATCCCAGCCACCCGCCGGGTCTGAGCGTGAAGTCCTTGGCGTGCACCCGCGCAATGCGTTCGGCCCCCAGCGCCTCAATCCAATGCTGCGGACGTCCGAACTGCATCACGTTCCCCACGTCAAAGTAGACCCGGAGGTTCGGGCTGTCGAAGCCGTCCACGAACTCCAGCATGTCGCGCGGACTCAGAATCAGCGCGTTCCAGACGTTCTCGACCGCCAGGGTCACGCCAGCCTGCTCAGCCTGCGGCAGCAGCGTCTCGGTCGCGGCGCGCGCGGCGTCCCAGACGTCCGAATACGGCGCATCGTCGGTCACCACGCCGGGGATGTAGAGCAGCGTGTCCACGCCCAGATCCGCTGCCAGATCGATGCTGTGTCGGACCAGCGCCTGGCCCTCCGTGCGCGTACTGGCGTCCAGGGCCGAAGCTGAGTACTGCCAGGGAATGCCGCCGTTCAGGCACAGGATCGGCGGCCCCTCGGCCGCCAGGCGGCGCAGTTCCACTCGTTCGGCGTCGGTCGCTCGCAGCGAGTACGGCCCGTCGGCCGGCAGCGTCAACTCAACGCCCTCAAAGTCACCGCGCGTGGCCAGACGGAATACCTCGGGCAGCGGTGTGCCCGTATGCAGGCAGCTATCGCGCAGACCCTTGCGCAATCTCGGTGCGGCGTTCACAGGCGGATCCAGCGGGAGATCGTCGTCGGGCTGCGAGTGTAGTCGCCCCCGCTTAGTTCGGCGGCACGCCCCCCGGCGTCGTGTCGATTGCCCGAGGTCGCGGCGCCAGGGCTGCCTGCAGGTCCAGCAGCCGGCCCTGCCGGCGAACCGAGAGGGTGAGTGTCTCGCCAACCGTCGCCTTGTCGATGGCCTGCGACAGGGTGAACTCGCGTGTCAGCGTCTCGCCGTTCACCGCCACGATCAGGTCGCCGGCCGCCACACCCGCGGCGCTGGCGGTCGTGTCGGGCATCACCGCGCTTACCCCCACGGCGTAGGCATACGGCGAGCCGGCAAATCTGTCCAGCTCGGGATCGATCAACTGATAGCGGACTCCCAGCAGACCCCGTGCCACCGTGCCCGTCGATTCAAGCTCGGGCAAGCGGCGAACGATGCTGGCAATAGGCAGGGCAAACCCAATGTCGTTGGCGTTGGACTGCACGGCCGTGTTGATGCCGACCACCCGACCGTCCGAGGTGACCAGGGGGCCGCCGCTATTGCCCTGGTTCACCGCCGCGTCGGTCTGGATCAACCCGCGCAGCGGGATCGCCATCGGGCCGCTGTCGGTGTTGACGGTTCGCGGAATCAACCGATCGAGGCCGCTCACGATGCCCAGGGTTGCCGTGTTTCGGAAGTTCCGCGGGCTTCCAATCGCCAGCACCGGCTCGCCGACCCGCAACGTCGTATCGTCGGCCAATTCCAACGCCGGAAACGGCCCGCCCTCGGCTTGCAGCACGGCCACGTCGCCCCACACGTCGCGTCCGACAATCGTTGCCGGAATCCGCTGACCGTCGGACAGCGTGACCCGCAACTCTCCGCTCGCATCTTCCGGTAGCACGTGGGCGTTGGTCAGTATCAGGCCGTCCGTGCTGTAAAAGAACCCTGTCCCGATTCCCGCGCCGCGGTTGAGCGTCCCCCGCCGCGCCTCAACGGTCACCACCGCCGGCATGAGTTGTTCCAGCAGGGTTGCGTACGACGTCGGAGACGCGGCGGAAGTTGCTGCGGCGGCCGTCGGCTGCTCCAGCATTACGGGCGCGGCTGGCTGGGACGGTGCGGCTGCGCGTCCTGCCAGATAGCCACTGGCGGCCCCGCCGCCGGTTCCCAGGACCACGGTCAACGCCAGCAAGCCGAAGACCCAGCGCGAAACGCGCGGCGGATTCGGCGGAGACGCAGATTGCGACACGGGACGATCCACCGATCCAGAGTGTCTTGAGTATAGGTAGGTTGGTCTGGTCCTCTGTGCGAAATGCTACGACCGGCGTCCCGACCAGCGTTCGCCGCTAGACTGACGCCGATCGACCGACCGACCGACCGGCGAGGCGCCGTGCAGGACTTTCGGCTCGCGCTGGCCCAGATTCGACCTGCCCTGGGTGATCTGGATCGCAACCTGGCGCTGCATCTCGACTACGTGGACCGTGCCGTGGCGGCGGGCGCGGATGTCGTGGTGTTTCCGGAACAGTCCCTCACCGGCTACTTCCTCAGCGACCTGGTGCCGGACGTCGCCCTGCGGCGGGACGATGCGAGATTGGAGCCGTTGCGCCAGGCCAGCCGCGCGGTCGACCTGATCTTCGGATTCGTGGAAGAGACCTCGGACCACAGGTTCCTGCCGGCCGCCGCCTATCTGCACAACGGCGAGTTCGTCCATGTCCACCACAAGGTCTACCTGGTCACCTACGGTCTGTTCGACGAAGCCCGCGACCTCGCGGGTGGCCGAGTCGTCCGCGCGTTTGATACCCGCCTCGGGCGCCAGGCGATGTTGATCTGCGAAGACCTGTGGCATCCCACCACCGCCAGCATCGTCGCCGCCGACGGTGCCGACGTAATCTACGGGCTCTCCAGCAGCCCCGGCCGCGGCGTTTCCGGAGGTTCGCACGAATTGGGATCGGCCGAGACCTGGCGCGCCATCAACCGGCTGTACGCAACGCTGCACGTCTGTTACGTCGTGCACTGCAACCGCGTGGGCTTCGAGGACGGCGTCAACTTCTGGGGCGGATCCGAGGTCGTTGGTCCGGACGGCGAAGTGCTGGCGCGGGCGCCGGACTTCGAAGAAGCCCTGATCGTCGCCACCCTCACGGACGCCCCCCTGCGGCGGCAGCGCACGCGCCTGCCGCTGCGCCGGGACGAGAATGTTGCGCTCAACGGTCAGGAATTTGCCCGAATTGCCGCCAGTCGGCACTGGTTGGATGACGGCTGAGTTGGACCTGCGTGAGCGGGCGCGGCGAGGGCTGGAGCTCGATGCCAGCCTGACCTGCCGGGTCCTCCAGGCCTTTATCCGCGACGAAATCGAGAAGTTCGGCATCCGGCGTGCGGTGGTGGCCCTCTCCGGGGGAATCGACTCGGCCGTCAGTTGCGCGCTGGCCGCCCACGCCTTTGGTTCCGACCGCGTGCTCGCCGTCCTCATGCCCTACCGCACCAGCAATCCCGCCAGCCGCGCCGACGCTGAAACGCTCGTCGATCAGTTGGGCATACCGTCCACCCTGATCGAGATTTCCGCGGCGGTCGACGGTCTCCTGGGCGAACTGGACGACGATCCAGGTCCGCTGCGGCGCGGCAACATCATGGCCCGCGCCCGCATGATCGCCCTCTACGACCAATCCGAGGCGTTTGGCGGCCTGGTCGTGGGTACCAGTAACAAGACCGAACTGCTGCTGGGCTATGGCACCCAATTCGGCGACATGGCCAGCGCCGTCAACCCGATCGGCGATCTCTACAAGACCCAGATTCGAACCCTGGCGGCGGCGCTGGACATTCCCGTCGCCATTCGCGACAAGGCGCCCAGCGCCGACCTGTGGGTCGGGCAGTCCGACGAGGATGAACTCGGCTTCGACTACGAGACGGCCGACCAGGTCCTCTACCTGCTGATCGACGAGATGTACGCGGCCGACGACCTGACGGCCCACGGTTTCCAGGCCGACCTGGTCCACGAACTGCAGCGCCGCGTGGTGCGCTCGCAGTTCAAGCGCCGGCTGCCGCTCATCGCCAAGCTCTCGAACCGTACGATTGACCGCGACTTCCGCTACCCGCGCGATTGGGGACGTTGACCAATGCCCGTATACAGCCTGGCCACCGCTCTATGGCCCAACGGCGTGTCCTTTGACCAGGTCATCGCCGAACTCGCCGACTCCGGATTCACCCAGTGCGAACTCTTCGGACCCAAGGACCTGGCGGACGACCGGACGGCCGGCGAGCGCCGCGGCATCCTGAACCGGCATGGCGTTTGGGCCCGCACGGTTCACTCCGACCTGAGCGTCGATCTGGCGGCGCTTGACGATGACGTTCGGACCGAGGCCGTCGCGGCCGTGGCGTCGTGCTTCGAGCCGTTTGCTGAACTCGGCGGCTTTGCGGTGATCGTGCATCCGAGCCGTGGTAACAATCGTGCGGAGGAGATGGAGGCCAGGATCGACGCCTTTCGCCGCTCCCTCGACACGTTGCTGACCCAGGCCGAACAGTTGGGCATCCGGTTGGCTTGCGAGAACCTGCAGCACAAGGACGAGCCACGTCCGCTCTGCCGGATGGAGGACTTGCGGCGTGTGGTGAACGACTACCCGGCCACCGTGGGTATCTGCCTGGACACCGGCCATGCCAACAACAATGGACTGGATCCGGCCGACGAGGCGCGAATCGCCGGCGACCGGCTGATTGCGCTGCACCTGCAAGACACCGACGCGGTGGAGGACCGGCACTGGCCGCCGGGGCTGGGCAACATCAACTGGCGTCGCGTCAGCACGGCGCTGACGGAAATTGGGTTCGATGGCGCCTGGACGTTTGAAGTGGGAACCGGCGCCTCCGGACCGGCGGCTACCGCTGCTCTCGTGCGGCGGATTGCCGACGCCTGGGCGGCTGGGCGTGCTCCGTCAGAACTCCCACAGACGGAGACCGCCGCCGGCTTCAACACGCGCTAGCAGCGCCCGTGCCTGGTCCACGCGATCCGGCGGCTCGCCACGCGTCTGCCGCAGGTAGGCCTGCAAGTCGGCCGCCGCCTCGCGATGCTTGCCCAGCAAGCGATACGCGCGCGCGCGGTCAACCAGCAGGCCCCGGTCGTTGGCGTCCAGTTCGATGGCGCGCGTGAGGTCCTGAAGGGCGAATTCGGGGCTGCCGCGCAGATTCGCCAGCGCGCGGCGCTGGTGGCGGCTTGCCGTCGAGACCGGTGTTACCGCAATCACCGCGGCGCCACCCGCCGTCAACAGCCCCAGGGCGATCAACGGGTAGGCGAACGGGATCCGCTCGGCGCTCAACACCACGCCCATCACGACCAGGAACGAAAAGACTGCCGTGAGAGCTGCGTAATACCGCATCCGGGGCGAGCGACCGTGCAGAAGATCTTTACTACAGTTACTGCACTGGGCGACAGGTCCATACTGTCGCGTCAAGCACCGCGGACACTGCAACTCGCGCCCTACTCCTTGGCGGCCACTGTTCAGGCCCACACAGGCCAGCCGGAGGACGCGCCTTACAGATGTTATCAATATGACATAACGTAAGCAAGATTCCAGCGCGATAGAATGTTGCCCCGGCGGCCGCCGACCGGCCTTCCCCGACCGCATTTGGCCGTCAGCAGTCTCGCTATACTCCCAGAGCACCCCGCGCCTACCTACACCGCACCACGCATCCACCCGCGGGCCATCCACCATGATTCGCAATCGGCTTTCCGCATTGTTGTCCGAAGGGCTGGCCGCGGCCCAGGCCGCCGGTGCGGTCGCCGCGTCACCCCCCGTCGCCTTCACGCTGGAACGGCGCGACGACGACCTGGCCCACTATTCGAGTTCGGAAGCCCTGCGCCTGGCTCGAATCGTCCGCATGCCGCCCAGCACGATCGCCAAGGCCATCGTGGATCACTTGCCCTCGTCGTCCGTGGTGCGTCGCGTAGAGACCGCTGGTCCAGGCTTCATCAACTTCTGGATCGACGACGCCTGGGTCCTGGAGCAGTTGCAAGTCATACTTGAGTCCGGCTCCGCCTACGGCGGCTCCGCAATCGGCGGCGGCGCCAGCGTTCAGGTGGAATACGTCAGCGCCAATCCCACCGGTCCGCTCACCGCCGGCGCCGGCCGTGGCGGCGTCGTGGGCGATGCCCTGGCCCGTCTGCTGGAAGCCTGCGGATACCGCGTCACCCGCGAGTACTACGTCAACGATGCCGGCCACCAGGTCGAAATCCTGAGGCAAAGCGTGTATCACCACTACGCCCGGGCCCTCGGCGCGCAGGCGCCATTCCCCGTGGACGGTTACCAGGGCGATTACGTCGGGGCCTGGGCCCGGCGGATTGCGCGCGATGATGGCTCCCGCTGGCTTGGGAACGGCGCGCCCAGCGACGCTTCGGGCTTCGAGACCAGGGCCGTCCAGATCGGCCTCGCGGAGATTCGACGGGACCTGGACGACCTGGGGATCGAGTTCGACGTCTGGTTCTCCGAGCAGGCCATGCGCGACCGGGGCGACGTCGATGAGGTGATCCACGTCTTGGACGCCCAGGGATTCGTGGCCCAACGTGACGGTGCCGTCTGGTTCATCGGCGGTGCGGGCGAGGACGACCGCGAAAACGTCCTGGTCCGCTCACGCGGCGACCCAACCTACTTTGCCGTGGATATTGCCTACCATCGGGACAAATTCGAGACGCGCGGGTTCGAGCGGGTCATCGACGTGTGGGGCGCTGATCACCATGGCCACGTGCCCCGCATGCACGCCGCCATGGAGGCGCTGGACGCGAGTGCCGACGCCGGCCGGCTTGAAATCCTCGTTACCCAGATGGTCGGAATCCGCACCGACGGCGAACTCGGGCGCCAGGGCAAGCGCAGCGGAAAGTTCGTGACCCTGCGCGAGGTCCTCGACGAGGTCGGCCCGGCGGCAACCCGCTACTTCTTCCTGTCCAAGGCCATCGACAGCCAGATGGAATTCGACTTGGAACTGGCCAAGCGCGAAGACCCCGAAAACCCCGTCTACTACATCCAGATGGCCCACGCGCGCTGCGCCGGCATCCAGCGAACCGCCGGCGCGTCCCGGGCCGCCGCCGCCGCGGCGGCCCTCACGCCCGACGACGTCGCCCTGGCTCGCCGCCTGTTGGCCTTCGCTGAGGTGGTGGCGGACGCCTGCCTCAACCGCGAACCGCATCGCGTCGCCCACTACCTGCTGGATCTGGCGCGCGCATTCCACTCGTACTACAACAAGCACCGCGTGGTGACGGAGGACCCCGCCCGGACCGCGCGGCGGCTTGAACTCGTGCGCGCCGTGCAGCAGGTGTTGGCCAACGGCCTGGGCCTGCTGGGCATCGCCGCTCCCGAACGAATGTAACCGGGGGCTACCCCAGCGTCGCCAGGTTAGGCGTGGGCCAGGTCGCCACTCCGCCCTCCGCCAGGCGCACCCGTACGAAGCGCGTCGCGATTCCCGAGCCCATGCGGCCAACCTCCGGCGCGTCGCTCAGCACCATGCCTTCCGTCCCTGCCGCGGATCCGCTGGCTAGTCGCACGGGCAGACCTTCGGCGCTGCGTTGCCTTGAGCCTTCCGCGGCCACCGGCGGTAGCAGGACTTCCGACAGGCCCGGCCGTCGCGCGCCGATCACAGCGCCAATCTCGCCCTCCGCGGCCCGGAACACGTCTTGGAGCGCATGCGGCATGCGGGACATGCCGGCCCCGCCGGTCAGCACAATCGCCTGGGGCGGTCGACCGAAGCTCCCTTGCGGAGCCGCCAATCCGGCGATGGTCGGGGCCAGTCCCAGCCCCGTGACCATTTCGGCATCGGCCGACGGAGCCACGATGCCCGCCGGCTGCGTTTCCAGCGCTCGCCGCACCCAGTCGGCGCGCAACGGCTCCGGCGTGACCAGGATGCCCGGCTCCATACCGCCGGGCTTGGCGTCCGGCCGCTCGCCGGACTCCACAAACCGAAACGGTCCGTACGCCCGTCCGCCCCCGCCCAGCGCGCCCGCAACCGCCACGCCTTCACCCTCCACCACGATTCCGTCTTCGGGATCCGCGTCCACCACCTCGCCCTCCAGGCGGCAGTACAGAACGGCCTCGTGAATCTCGCGGACGAAGACCGCCACGCCCGTGTCCTCATTGACTTCCGTCAGCATCCCGCGGCTGGGCGCCAGCCAGTGACGACCCGTCCGCAAGCGACCCGGTGTCCCGGCCAGCGGCGTTTCGGCTTCCACCATCACGCCAGGCTCCACCGCCAGCAACTCCCGCACCTCGTCTGGCTGAACCTGCAGCAGGCGCGGCAGATCCACCACCACCACGCCGTTCCGCACCTGCCCCCGGCACCAGATCTGGCCGGTGACGACCCGTTCGCCAACCTCAACCAGGATGTGGCCTGGGAACGGCAGAGCGTGGCGTCGACGCAACCGCCCCACCAGCACACGGCGGGGGAGCGCCGTGCCTGGTCCCGACTCAACGGACATGCGCGGTGTCCTGTCGGCGTGGCCTCGCTGCGGGATAGGCGTTGAGCGCTCGGTGCCACTGTCCCACCCAGGCCTGGCGCGCATCCGGGGCTTCCGGCCAGACCAGCGGGCGGCCGCGCGCGTCGATGACCAACCCGATGCTGCCGGCCACGATCGGTGCCCGCAGATGCACGGGCCGTCCGTAGCCCAGACCCACGTCGAACTCCGGGGCGGGCCAGATCCGCACGTCCGCTTCCACGTCAGCGTCCCACTGAATCACATCCATCGAGCCCGCGGTCACCTCGCGTTCGATCACCGAGGCCCCCGCCGGCTGGACCTCCACCGCCACCGCCGCGTTGCCAAGCGAGGCGTCCCCTCGCAGCGCCACGCACGTACCCAGGCGAACGAGCGAAGACTCCACGGAGGCCGGCGCCCCCGCTTCCAGCAGGCACCCGCTCATCCCCACGGCGTTCGAGGCGTCCAGCGCCAGTTGGGTCACCCCCACCGTCTCCAGGCTGTTGATCAGCACCAGGGCCGCCTGCACCGGTCGCGCCAGGGTCCGGGTGATGTCCCCGGTGATCACCGCCAGGTCAACCGCCGGCGGCTGTCCGCCGCCGGCCCACTCGCGCTGAACCTCACGCGCCGCGGCCGTCCAGATGGCATGCGCCAACTGCAACTCGGTCGTCGTGGCCGGCAGCGCCGTCGGATGGGCCGTGCGTTCCAGCACAAAGACCTGCAAGGCTTCCGGCAGCGGTTCCTCCGCCGTCCACCGGGCCACTCGGTCGATAGGCGTGTGCAGGCCCAGGTGAAACGGCTGCCCCTGGGCACGCTCCGAGCCAAGCCGCGCGACCGTTGGAACTTCGCTGTCAACGGTCACCGCCGTCACGTCGCCATAGTCGAAGGCCGCCACGCTCACGTTGAGGTCCTGGCTTTCGCTCAAGGCCTGGGCTGCCGCGCTCAGCGCTGCGGCTCTCGAGACCCGAGGCGCCCGACTCACGGCCGGCGGAATGACTCGATCCGCCGATGTCCCGCGCTGCACGGCGCGGTACGCGTCCTGCAGCGCCGCCAGTGGGGTCCCCATGTCCATGGGCTCGCTGGATGAGCCGCCGAATACCTGGAAGACGGTGGTCGGCAGCGCGGCTTGCAAGCGTTCGCACACGCTGGGGTCGGGCATGCCGCTATACAGCACCACGACCCGCGGTAGGTAGCCCGATTCGTGACTGGCCAACCCGCCAACCAGCAGGTCGGCCGCATAGGCCAGGCTGGTGCCCGTCTCGTCATCGGTCAGGGCGACGACGATGACGTCGGGCATCCGCGAAACGATCACGTCCAGCGCCGCCGGCCCGTCCACATGCTCCCGAAAAACGCGCACGGAGGTCGTGGCGTCACCAATCGGCTCAAACCCGGCCCCGGCTATCGTCCGAACCAACTCGTCCTGGTCGCCCTGAACCAGGTTGCCCATCAGAAACGCCGTGGGTCCGCTCGCCACGTCCTCACCGGTCACCGCCGCGATGTCCGGTGCCCGCTCCGTCAGCGGTCCGTCATACGGCGGGTTCGGAAAGGCAAAACTGCCGGCGCGGTCGGCCGCGTCGGCCAGCGCGTTCTCAAAGGCCGGCGTCAGGTCGAAGTGCGGGGCATCCAGGGTGGATGGCGCCGAGCCCACGGCCAGGATGCGGTAGCCGCCCGGGTCGCGCGCATAGATCCCGGCACGCACACAAGGTCCCAGGTCCATCACCATCAGGCGCTCGGGGGCGTCGGTTGTCACACGCATCGCGGCTGGCGTCGCATACTCACGTCAGTATGAACGAGGCCCAAGGAATACGCGCGCTCCCCCGGCCAAACACCGCCGATTCGCCCGACCCATGAAATCGATTTCGTTCCAGTGGACGCCCGGCGTTGAGAGCTGGGAGGCCGAAACGGTCGTTTCCACCATCGCCCACCTGCAGGAAGTGGCGCTGGTGCTGGGCCAGCGCGCCGGATTCAGTGTCGAGCGTGGCGAGCTGCGGCCGTTTGGCACCTGGGTCATTCCGCAACTTCCGCGAGGCTCGCCCTATTGGAGCACGCTCTGGTACGTCGAGCAGAGCCTCGACAAGGAAAACGGCCAGATCGTCGGCCCTCGCTTCATTCGCACGCTCGAGCGGGAACCCTGGCAGCAGGCCGGGCCGCACTACGACGTGGCCATCCTCGACCATGATTTGCGCGACGCGCCCGAGCACAACATCTCGCCGCAGAGCGATCCGCACGTCTTCGCCAGTTGCCGGCCGAACCTGGCCGCCGTGCTCTCGGTGCACCGTCTGCGCGCCATTTCCGAGGCCTCCCAGCGGCAGACCGCGCTGCGGCGACTAGCCATCAACGCGTTTGGCCAGGTGCTGGAACTGCCCGCCGCCGACCGCCAGTCCAACGTGGAAATGGCGCTCGGCCGGTTGGGTTGTCGCAACCGCTGTGCGCTGCGCGTTGCGCCCGACGTCGCCCAACTGCTGGAGTTCGCCCGTGAAGAGCACGAAACGCGGACCATCTTCTGCCGCGATTGCACCGCAGACCTGCTGGAGCACGTGATTCGCACACACTTCCACCCGAATTAGACGCGGCGCCAGTGTGCACTGAGTGATTACGAAGGTCGAGGGGGCGGGTGACCCCATGATCAAGCTTGGCATCGAAGAGGAATTCTTCCTCGTCGATCCGGAGTCCCGCGACCTCCTGGCCGACCCCGACGTCCGCATCTTTGAGGAGTGCGAGACCAACGGCGGGCCACACAAGTTCGTCAGGGAGTTCCTGCGCACCCAGATCGAGTCCAACTCCCGCGTCTGCGACTCCGTGGCCCAAGTCCGCACCGCGCTACTCGAGACGCGCAGCACTGTCATCCGCGCCGCCGAGACCTACGGCGCCGCCGTCATGGCCGCCTCAACCCACCCGTTTGCCGACTGGCGGGAACAGGCCCCAACGCCGCGCGAACGCTACGAGCGCTTCGCCGTGACCTACCAGGACAGCGTCCGGCGCTTTCTCATCGGCGGCATGCACGTCCATGCCGGGTTTGGCGACCCCGACTCGCGCATTCGCGTCATGACGGCCATCCGCCGCTACCTGCCCATCCTTCACGCGCTCTCCGCCACGTCGCCCTTCGTCGAAGGCCGCGAAACCGGCTACAAGTCCTACCGCCTGAACCTGCTGGGCAACCTTCCCCGCACCAGCCTCCCCGGTCCCCTGCAGTCCCGCGCCGAGTTCGACCGGCTGGTAGCCGACTATCAGCGCCTGGACTTCATCACCGACGCCAGCGAGCTCTGGTGGGACATCAGACCGTCCGGCAAGTTCCCCACCATCGAAATGCGTATCTGCGACGTCTGCACCCGCATCGACGACGCCATGTGCATCGTCGCCCTCTACGCGTGCCTCATCCGCTACCTGCTCCGCCAGGACCAGGCCGGCCAACTGCCCCCCGAGCCGCCCACCGAGATCATTGCCGAGAACCGCTGGCTCGCCCAGCGCTACGGCGTCCTCGCCTTCTTCGGCGACGAGCGCGGCGGCGGGCGCAAGGACATCATCGACGTCACCGAAGAACTCGTGGAGACCCGCGCCGCCGACGCCCGCGCCCTCGACTGCGAACCCGAGCTGCGTCACGCCCTCACCATCATCGCCGAAGGCACCGGCGCCGACCGCCAGGTCGACCTCTACCGCCTCCGCCGCCTCGAAGGCGACTCCCACGAAGAAGCCCTCCTAAAGGTCGTCGACCTCGTCCTCGCCGAAACCCGCGCCAGCATCGAAGCCGCGGCCTGACCCTCCGTCCACGACGCCGGCTCTCGCGGTCCGCGGCTATCGCGTAGCGGCAACGATGAAATGCGCGGACATTCCGAGTAACGTCCGCTCCGCTTCCACGCTGCGAATCAAGTCCAGCAGTTGGGCCCGCTTCGCCGGGTCGGACATGCGCCCGTCCAGATCTGTCGCCACAGCCCCAGGTCCCTGCACCGCATACGTGCCCAGCGGCTCGAACCCCGCCTCCCGCACCTCCGCCTCCAGCTCGTCCGGCCGGTGAAAGTACCCCGTGGTGAAGTAGCCGAAGTCATCCGCGAGCCCGCGATGCTGCCCATCCACGAGATCGCGTCGCAGGATCGGAACGAAGTCCGGGTCGTCGACGTAGCCCTCGGTGAGTCCGTCCAGCAGCGAAGCGAACCGGTTGATCGCCTTCGCGATCACCACGCCCCCCGGCTTCAACACACGGTGGGCCTCGCCCAGCGCCGCCAGCCGGTCGTCTCTCTCCGGC
>DAOUIX010000111.1:0-5384 GCA_034423235.1 Chloroflexota bacterium
GACAGGGCTGGGCGCGGGGGCGCTGATGGGGCTGATGGAGACGGCGCCGCCGCGGGACGGGGTTACGGTGCTGGCGGCGGAGGCGGAGCTGGCGGCCGGGTTGGAGTCGGTGAGGCTGCTGCTGCAGGTGTGGGGGCCGGGATTGCACGTGCGGTTGGTGCTGGTGAGGGACGAGCCGGCGGACGTCTCAAAGGAGTTTGAAGCGGCGCTGCGGCGGCCGGAACGGTCGGCGACGCTGCGGTTGGCGAGGGCGCTGGCCAAGGGATTGCCGGAGCCGCATGGGTATGTGACGGCGAGCGGGTTTGCGGCGGCGGTGTGGCGGTGAAGGCGCGGCGAGCGTGGAGCGCGGGAATCACTTTGGGACGTTCTTGCTCTCCTCCTGGATAAGCGCGAGTACCTGGGAGTGGCGAGGAACGTGCGCTGTTCGGTCCTGGTTCTGACACCGGACGGCGAGCGCGATCTGGTCCCAGCGCGTCTTTCCGGACACGACGAATCGTTAACCGGTCGAAGATGTGCCCTAGTTCGAGGCCTGGTGGAGCGTTACTTCGTAAGGACTCGAATCCAGGCAATCTCGTCGACATGTGCGAAGTGCTGGTCGGCAGATACGAGGTCGGCGCCTGTTTCCATGGCATGCGCCGCGATCCAGAGATCGTTTGTGGGGATGGGGCGTCCCTTGGCCTTGAGCGACGCCGCGATTCTGGCGTAGCGGTCGGCGGTGACCGAGCCGACGGGTATGAGTGAGACGTAGGGGCTCTCGATCAGAGCGCGAAGGTCAGCGAGGTTGCGCTCGAATCGTGACCCGCGCCGAAAGCCGTATAGCAGTTCGCCGATGACAATAGGCGACAAGAGGACTTCTTCGGAGCGCCGTACAAGCTGGGCGACCTGGTTCTGGCCGCGCATCAACAGGGTGTAGGCGTTGGAGTCGAGGAGGATCCTCACCGCCAGAGTGTCTCGTCGACGGTTTCGAAGTCTCGGAGGGCGGAATCAATCTCGTCCGCTTCGGCCGATGACCACGATCCGATCAGGTGATCGAGGGACGAGCCGATCGTGTCGGGGCCCGTGGCGGGATCTTGCAGACCCGCGCCTTTACGAAGCAGTCGCAGGGCGGCCTGGTTGAGCGAGATTCCTTCCCGATTGGCGAGGCGTTGGAGCCTGGCGCTTAGCTCGTCGTCGAAGCCGCGGACGGTGAGCTGGTGCATGGCGTCCGATTCTATTGAGTCGTATCTACAGTCATTATGACTCGCCGTTTGCATCTCTCGAGCAGGGCGATTCCGCCGTGGATGGAGAGGCACCGTGAAATGTCGATGGCGACCCCGGACGACGGGCGCCGGTGGTTGGTTAGGCTGGCGGCAATTCGAGAATAGGCCGGGGGTGCGTGATGGGGCGAGTGTTGATTCGGGAGTCGGAGGCGGAGGTGTTCGACCGGGGCGGCGGGGTGCGGAGCATTCCGTTGATGAGCGGGGCGAAGGGGTCGCAGAACGTCTCGACGGGCATGACGATCATGGCGCCGGGGGCCGGGCTGCCGCTGCACTTTCACGACACGGAGGAGTGCATTACGTGCGTGGAGGGGGTGGCCACGGCGGAGATCGACGGCGAGCAGCTGACGTTGCAGCCGTTCGATCACGTGTGGATCCCGGAAGGGGCGCATCACCGGTTCTGGAATGACGGGGATTCGCAGATGCGGATTGTGTGGACGTACGGGAAGCCGGAGGTGAGCCGGACGTTCGTGGCGACGGGGCAGACGGTGAAGCACATGTCGGCGGATGACGTGGCGGATCCGCAGTAGCCGGGGTTGTTCCCGGGCGACTTGCTGTTCGGCGGCCTGGGAGATCTTCATCTGAGAGGTCGAGTTGAGGGGGTATTCGACCCTCACCCCAGCCCGCTCCCTGCCAGGGAGCGGGCGAAAGAGCGACCCCGCCTTCGAGATCGAGGGTCGTTATGCAAAGGTCTCAGGAGAGGGCGAAGAGTGGTGCAGGCTGAGACGGTCGGAAGCCCTCCGCCGTTGCTCTCCCGCGAGGGTGTGGGCGAGAGCGCGCGGCCCGAGTGGATGGTTGGGCTTAGCTGCGGGTGGTGGTGAGTTCGAGGACGGCTGAGGAGGTGTCGCGGGCGCGGCGTTCGACCTTGATGAGGAGGTGCTGGGTGCCGTTGGGGCTTTCGTATTCGAGTTCGCCGCCGCGGGCGGTGAGCTCGGAGCGGGAGAGTTCCTTCCAGCCGAGGGCGGGCATTTCGTCGAGGTAGAAGTTGAGGACGTGACCGGCGGTGAGTTCGGAGAAGTAGACGGCGCGGTCGAAGCGCCCGTTTTCGATACGGCGCTCGAGATGGTCGGTGCGGCCGGCGCGCATTTCGGGCATGGCCGGCAGTTCAGCGGCGAGGTTGTCGCCCAAGGAGTCGGGGGTTTCCTCAGGCGCCGGCGTGGGTTCCGGTTCGGTGGCGGCCTCGCCGCAGGCGGCCAGGGTGAGGAGGAGCGGTGCGCCGAGGCCCGCCAGCCGGAGCAGCGAGCGGCGCGCAACGGGTTGGGTTTTATTGGTGGAGTTCAAGGGGCGATCCTAGATCTGGTGCAATACTCCCTCGGTTCCTGCGCAGTATCGCCTGTGGCGGGGTGTCTGTGCATGTCGATGGGATGACGAGGGCGCCCACAAGGGGCGTCCCTACCGGATCTGCCGAGGTTGGGTAGCAGTGGAGGCAGCGAAGGCCGCGAGTCTGCGGATTGGGACGCGCGAGTTTGGGTGGGGCGCGCGGACGTATGTGATGGGGGTGCTGAACGCGACGCCGGACTCGTTCAGCGGGGACGGGGTGGCCGCCGATCCGGAGGCGCTGGAGCGGCGGGTGCGGCGGCTGGTGGACGAGGGACCGGACGTGATCGACATCGGGGGAGAGTCGACGCGTCCCGGGGCCGCGCCGGTGGCCGCCGAGACGGAAGTGGCGCGGGTGCTGCCGGCGATCGAGGCGGTGCGGGCGCACGACCTGGACATGCCGATTTCGATCGATACGCGGAAGGCGGCGGTGGCGGAGCGCGCGATCGTGGCCGGGGCGGACGCGATCAATGACGTGAGTGGGCTGCGGGACGATCCGGAAATGGCCGAGCTTGGGGCGGGGACGGGGGTTCCGGTGGTGCTCATGCATAGCCGGCGGGCGCGGGCGGTGACGACGAAGTTGGGCGGGCAGTACCGACGGGTTCGGTACGACGACGTTGCCGGGGACGTAATGCGGGAGGGGCTGGAACTGGTGGAAGCAGCGCTGGCGGCGGGGATTGCGCGGCAAGCGCTGATTTTCGATCCTGGGATTGGGTTCGGGAAGACGCCGGCGCAGAATGTGGAGTTGCTGCGGAAGCTAGAGGCGCTGCGTGAGATCGGCTTGCCGCTGCTGGTTGGGGTGTCGCGGAAGTCGTTTATCGGTGAACTGACGGGGCGGCCGCCGGAGGATCGGCTGGAAGGGTCACTGGCGGCGGCAGTGGCGGCGGTGGCGAAGGGTGCGGACATGGTGCGGGTGCATGACGTGGGGGCGACGCGGAGGGCGGTGGCGGTGGCGGATGCGCTGTATCGATAGGCGGCGAGTGCGGGGTATGGGTACGAGGGCGCGCGGGTCCCAGGCTGCGCGCAGCCTGGGCCACAGGGCGCGCAGCCTGGGCCACGAGGCCTGGGTCACGGGGTCGGCGTTGAAGGGGGAAGGTGGTGGGCGTATGCTTTTTGGCCGCCCGAGCCTGGCCTTGGGTTTCCCGTGCCATCTGTGAGGTTTGACGTTCTGTGAATACAGTTTTGAGAGGCCGCGACGGGCTGGAGGTCGTGGTCAGCCGTGAGGGGCCGTTTACGCCGATTGGCGAGCGCCTGAACCCGACGAATAAGCCACGGCTGCAGCGGGCGTACGACACAGGGAACTGGGCCTACGTGCAGCGCGACGCCAAACGGCAGGTGCGGGCCGGGGCGCGGGTGATCGACGTGAACACGGGCGATCCGCATCACGACATCGAAGAGCGGAAGATGCGGGACGCGGTGCGAGCGGTGCAGGAGGCGGTGGACGTACCGGTGAGCGTGGACAGCTATACGGTGGACGTACTGCTGGCGGGGTTGGAAGTTGCCGAGGGGCGTCCGCTGGTGAACTCGGTTCCGTTCGAGGCGGAGTACATGGACGAGTTGCTGCCGGCGATCGCGGAGCACGGCGCGGCCATGATCGGGATGTGTACGAAGGGCGGGGCGGCGATGCCCGAGAATGCCGCCGAACGCGTGGAAAACGCGCGCGACCTGATTGCGGCGGCGGGCGAGCACGGGGTGAAGCCGGAGGACATCATCATTGACCCGGTGTGCCTGCCGATCGGAGCGAGCGACACCTACGGTCCCGGATTGATCGAGGCCATTCACATCCTGGCCGAAGAGGACGGGATGAACATGAGCATCGGGCTGAGCAACGTGTCGTTCGGGCTGCCGAACCGGCGGCCGCTGAATGCCGCCGCGCTGCTGATGGCGATCGAGGCGGGGCTGACGGCGGCGATCCTGGACATGACGCACAAGGAGACGCGGCACGCGGTGCTGGCGGCGAACCTGGTGCACGGTCTGGATGAATTTTCGACCGGCTGGATTCGAAATTACCGCGACGAGGAAGCCCGGAAAGAGCGGCTGGAGCAGCGGCGGGCGGCGAAGGCGGGCAAGGCGGCGGCTCCGCCGCCAGCGCCGACGGGGCCCGCGCCGTTGGAGTTGTAGGCCGGGGGCTTAGCTTTCGCGCCGAGATTGGGCTGGCGTCAGGACTGGGTCAGGGCGTCTGCAATAGGGCCGAGGCCGATGCCGTTGCTGGCTTTGAGGAGAACGGCGTCGGTGGGTTGGATGGTGTCGCGGAGGTGGTTTTCGAGGGATTCGCGGGCAGTGGTGAGCGAGTCGGCGTCGTCGAGGGTGGCTGAGAGCAGGACGACGCGGTCGCCGGGTAGGTCGGCCTCTTGCGCGCCCTCGACGATTCTGGCTGCGTCCTGGCCGATGGCGATGAGGATGTCGGCGCTGGCGGCGGCTTGGCCGACCCGGTGGTGGTCGCGGGGGGACTCGTCGCCGAGTTCGAGCATGTCGCCGAGGACGGCGATGCGGCGGCCTTCGACCGGCAGGCGAGCGAGGGTGTCGAGGGCGGCGAGCATGGAGGCGGCGTTGGCGTTGTAGGTGTCGTCGAGGAGGGTGGCGCCGGCTGGAGTGCGGCGGAGGGTCATTCGGTGGGGGGCGGGCTGGAATGAGTGCAGGGCGTCGAGCGCCGGTTGGATGTCGAGTCCGAGGGCCAGGACGGCGGCGGCGGCGGCGCCGAAGACGAGATCGATGGGGCCGGCCATTCCGGGGGCGTGGACCTGGTTGGTTCCCTGAGGCGTGTCGAAGGAGACCGTTGTTCCGTCCAGGGTGACCTGGCCGTTTACGACG
>DAOUIX010000112.1:0-11956 GCA_034423235.1 Chloroflexota bacterium
AGGAACAACCCCATTGTACTCTATCTGATTACGGAGGGCAACAAACGGAGGGGCAGCGGGTGGGTGGGCGGCCGTGCCTGGGTTCGGCAGGGCACCGTCGCCATAGGACCGACCGGCACCGGTGGAAAGCTCCGGCAGTGACGGATGTGTTCACAACGTCCCGGGCGATGCGTTCAATTTTCGCGGAATGTGTTCACCTCGTGGCCGAATGTGTTCACTTTTCGGCCAAATGTGTTCAGTTTTCCGCTGATGTGTTCACGGCGCCGGCGGCGCGGTGGACATCGGGCCGGCGTGGAGCGGAGGCGAAAACGAGCCGAGAGGCTTCGCTCAGACCCGGTCGGCGGACCATTCGTGGAAGGGCAGCGGTAGCCGCGGATCAATCGGGCCGGGCGGCCGCTCGGGACCGAACAGCAACTTCACGGCATCGTTCCGGCTCAGGCGCACGCGCTGACCGCTCACTGTCATCGCGATCGCGTCGCCCTCGTCCACCGGGTCCAGGTCTTCGCGCCCGTAGGCCCGCACGAGTCCCACCGGGTCCTCGATGCGGATCATCCCGATGTAATCGGCGGACCGCATGATTCCAACGGCATCCAGCGCGTCCGTCACGTCGTCAGCCCGCGCCGGCGCCGCCAGCGTGGCGTGCACCGTGGGGCTCTGACCGGCCCGGCGTTCGTCCACCGACTGCGTCGATGTCTTCACCGCCGGGTCGTCCCACTGCTCTAACAGCCGGGCGATCATCGGCACGACGAGTTCCGCCGGCCCGCCGTATTCCGCCATCGACGTGCCGCGCGCGAACACGTAGGCCCCGGCCCGGCCGTCGCGATCCGCCACCCACACGGTCGAGTTGCGCCGCTTCAACATGGCCCGCATGTGGTCCGGCGGCCGCACCGCGCCCCAGGCCCGCGCCTCATTGATCTCCGACAGCGCCTCGAAGTCCGCATCCGTCGCCGGACGTATCTCCGGCACCGGCTCCGACGGCAGGAACGACCGGTTCCCCCGGTCGAACCGATACACCCGCACCGTCCCGCCGTATTCCCAGCCCTGCTTGCGGTACCAGCTGGGCACGCCCGTCGACAGCAGGCTGACGTGGGAGCCTAACTCCGCCATGCGCTCGATGCAGGCATCCAGCACCCGCGTCGCGTAGCCGCGGCGGCGATACGGCACGTCGGTCGAGACCCCGTTGATCCCGCCGATCCGCACCTCCACGTCGCCCAGTCGCGTCTCGTGCGGATAGATCGCCGTGGACGCCACGATCCGGTCGTCCTCGCGGACGACAAAGATGTTCGGCACGTTCTCCGGCTGGTGCACGTGCGGCCAGTCCTCGCCGTAGGTGGGATCGCTGCCCACCTCCTGGCGCATGACCCGGTTGACGTGGTCGATCAGGTCCTGCCGCTCGTCCAGCCGCATCACCCGCGGCCCGTCCACGCTCATGTCAGCCCCCCGTCCCTCATCGTGGATTCCCCGCGCGGCGTCTCACCCTAGCCTGAATCCCCGTCGTCAACCCGTCCAGCCACGGCGCGCAAACGGTCACAATGGACCGTCGCTTCCTAACCACCGCGCGCCGAAAACCCCGTGAACGACTACACCGCCGCCAACCGCGACGCCTGGGACGCCATCGCCGAGAAACGACACGGTATATGGCCGTCCGCCGACTTCTTTGCCCGCGGCGGCTCGCTGCTGCGCGAGCACGAGGTGGAAGCCGCCGGCGACGTGCGCGGCCTGCGTCTCTGCCATCTGCAGTGCGGTAGTGGCGAGGAGACGCTCTCCTGGGCCAACGCCGGCGCCAATGTCACCGGGGTGGACATCAGCCCCAGGCAAATCAACCTCGCAACCCGCAAGGCCCGCGACGCCGGAATCACGGCCGATTTCCTGGCCGCCGACGTCAGCAGCCGCCCTGACGCCCTGGCTCCAGGATCCTTCGACATCGTCTACACCGGCGGTGGCGCTCTCGTCTGGCTTCCCGACCTCGACTCCTGGGCCGCGTCAGTCCACGACCTGCTCAAACCCTCCGGCCGCCTGATCCTCAACGAGGAGCACCCGCAACTCGGCAATCTCGAGGTTCGCGACGGCACCATCGCCATCGTCGGCGACTACTTCGACCGCCAGCCCCACCGCACCACCGGCTGGCGCCACTTCGCCGGCGCCGAAGACGCCCCCGAACCCAGATGGGAGTTCAGCTGGACCCTTGGCGACATCGTCACCAGCGTCGCCCGCGCCGGCCTCCGCATCGAGAGCCTCCAGGAGTTCCCCAGCACAGCAACTTGGCGCTTCGGCGACGACCTCCCCAACATCCGCCGCCTCCTCGGCTCCTTCCTCCTCGTCGCCCGCAAGCCCGACGCCTAGCGGCATCGTCGCGGCGCGGGCTGGACGAGGTCGCGACTACGTCGCCACCAGCGGCTCGATCGAACTCAGGTCCGTCGTCGCCCGCGCAACCTCCAGGTCGTACATCCGCTGCAGATTCAGCCAGAACTCCGGTGTCATGCCCAGCGCCTTTCCCAATCGCAGCGCCGTGTCCGCCGTAACCGATCGCCGCCCGTGAACGATCTCGTTGATCCTTCGCGGCGGCACGCCCACTGTCCGCGCCAGGCGGTATTGCGTGACCTCAAGCTCCTCGAGCATTTCCGCCAGATGCGTTCCGGGATGGATGGGCCCCATGCTGGCCATGTCGTCTTGCTCCCTGGTGGTAGTCCGCGATCTCAATGTCCATGGCGCCCCGCCCGGTCCAACGAAAGCACACACGCCACTGGTCATTGATGCGAATGCTGTACCAATCTGCTCGGTTGCCGCGCAACGCCTCAAGGCGGTGCGACGGCGGCACGCTCAGGTCCGACAGCCTTGTCGCCGCAACGACCCTCTGGAGCCGCATTCGTGCTCGCCGCTGGATGTCCGCCGGAAGACGCCGCACAAACTGCCCGTAGAAGAGTTGCTCAGCGCGCTTATCGGCAAACCGCCCTGCGCCCCGATGATAACGCGGAGGGATAATATCGGCAACCCGGTCGTCTGAGGCGCGGAAGCTCGGGCTTCAGCCCCTTCCGTCCACCCCCCGGGGCGAGGGCCGCGCTCCCTCGGTCAGCAACCTAGCAGACGTGTCGGCCGACGCTCCGCTGCCTACACCCGATCCGTCAACCACACGTGAAACACGAACGGCAATCCCCCCACATCCGGCTGCACCGGCCGCTCCGGTCCAAAAAACAGCTTCACCGCATCGGTGCGACTCAGCCGCAGCGTCCGATTCCCTGTCTGCACCACGATCCGGTCGCCCTCGGCCCACGCGCTCAGATCGGTGCGCCCGTACGCCCGCAGCAGCCCCTGCGGATCCTCTATCCGAATCATCCGCACGTAACCGGCTGACCGCAGGATGCCCAGCGCGTCCAGCGCCTCGGTTACGTCGTCGGGCCGCCACGGCGCGTCCAGGCTGGCGTGCACGGTTGGCTTGGTGTTGACCTGCCGATCTTTGATCGAGCGCGTGGAGGTCGGAACCGCCGGGTCATCCCATGACTCCAGCAGACGCGCCAGCATCGGCAGCACAAGCTCCGCCGGTCCCCCGTACTCCGTCACCGACGTTCCCCGCACCCGCAGGTAGGCCCGGACTTCCCCATCACGAAGCGCAACCCACACCGCCGCCCCGGGCTTCGGCGACCACATGGACCGCAGCAGATCCGCCGATCGCACGCCACCAAGGGCGCGTGCCGCGTGGATCGCAGCCAGCGCCTCGAAGTCGCCATCCGCTACCGTTCGCATCTCCAGGTCCGTGTTCATCGGCAGCAGGTGCCGGTTCCCTCGGCTGAACTGGTAACTACGCTCCAAACCCGCGTATTCCCACCCCAGCTTTCGGTACCAGCTCGGCACGCCGGATCCCAGGAGACTCAGGTGGCATCCGAGTTCGGCCAGGCGCTCGATGCAGGCGTGCATGAGCCGCGTGGCGTAGCCGCGCCGCCGGTAGGCCGAATCGGTTGCAACCCCGGTAATCCCACCTACCCGCAACCGCGCATCGCCAAACCGGACCTCATGCGGATAGATGGCCGCCGACGACACGATCCGCCCGTCGGCGCGGAGCATCCGCAAGTTCTCCAGGTTCTCCTGGCAGTAGATCCGCGGCCACTCCTCGCCGTACGTGGGTGCGGCGCCCACCTCCTCGCGCATGACCCGATTGACCTGGGCAACGAGTTCATCGAATTCGTCAGCCCGAGGGGCTCGCGGTCCGTCCTCGTTTACACCGACCTCACGCACTAGCCGGCGAGTCTTCCCGGTTCAGAGCGCGTACAGGTCCTCAAACTTTGCCGTCAGCCGCCGCAGCAACGGCTGGGCGTCCAGCGGCCCGCCGCAGACCTGTTCGATCAATTGATCCGGCGTCAGGCGCCGTCCCACCCGGTACACGCGGGTCGACATCCACTCCAATAGCGATGACGTATCCCCGCTCGCAATCTGCTCCGGGATGTCCGGCCGCTCACGCAGCGCCGCGTCGTACAGCTGCGCGCCGATGATGTTCCCCAGCGTGTAGCACTGGAACGCCCCGCCGATGCTGCCGGCGTACCAGTGCACGTCCTGCAGGACGCCGTCGCGGTCGTCGGGCGCCCGTACGCCCAGGTCCGACTGATAGCGGGCGTGCCAGGCCTCGGGCAGGTCGGCCACTGACAGGCCACCCTCCAGCAGCTGCAACTCCAGCTCGAAGCGGATCATCACGTGCAGGTTGTAGGTGACCTCGTCGGCGTCGGTTCGGATCAGCGACGGCTCCACCCGGTTGACGGCCGCATAGAAGTCCCGCAGGTCCACGTTGCCCAACTGCTCCGGGAATTCCTGTTGCAGCGTTGGATACCAGTGCGACCAGAACCCCAGGCTGCGGCCCACGATGTTCTCCCAGAGCCGCGACTGGCTCTCGTGCACCCCCGCCGAGGTGCCGCTGCCGAGCGGCAGACCATCGTCCTCGGCCCGCGTGCCCTGCTCGTACAGCGCGTGTCCCGCCTCGTGGATGGTGCTGAAGAGCTGTTCGGCCAGGAAGTCCTCGTTCGTGCGCGTCGTGATGCGCGTGTCGCCGTGACCGAAGCGCGTCATGAACGGGTGCGCCGTCGGGTCAAGCCGCCCGCGCTCGTAGTCGAATCCAATCGCCCGGATCACTTTTTCGGCGAACCGCGACTGCTGCGCCTGCGGAAAGTGCTTGCGCACCGGACCGTCGTCCACCTGTTCGGCGGACGCAATCCGCGCCACCAACGGCGTCAGCCCCGCCCGCAGTTCGTCGAACACGGGCCGGATGCGGGCCACGGTCATGCCCTCGTCCGCGTCGTCGACCAGGGGATCCGCAATGTGCTCGTAGCCGGGGAAGAAGCCGGCGTACTCGCGGCTGAGGTCCAGGGTGGTCTCCAGCATCGGACGCAGCGTCGCGAAGTCGTTTTTCGGCCGCGCCTCCACCCACGCCGCGTACGTGGCGGAGGCGTGCTTGGCCGCGCGCTCGCTGTACTCGGCCGGCACGCGCGTCCGGCGCTCGTAGTCGTGGCGCGCGACTCGAATCAGGGCGGCATCGTCGTGTTCGGACGAAAGCGACTCCGCGTACGGCGTCAGCCGGTCCAGCAGCCGCCCGATCTCCGGATCCGTGGCGCTCTCGTGCGCCAGCCGGCTCAGCACCGCCAGTTGCCGTCCACGTCCCGCCGCCCCGCCCGAGGGCATGTAGGTGGACTGGTCCCAATAGAGGACCGCCGCCGACGACGAGATATCACGCGCCTCGCGCAAACGGGCCTTCAAGTCATCCAGGTCGGATTGAACGCTCATTGGATTCGCATCTCCCGCTGGCGGCCGGTCAGGCCCTGAATTCTCGGACGACGTCCGGCCACGGATCGTCCATCAACACCTCGCCGGGACGCCGCCCCGTCACCGCTATGGACACCACGCCCTCGGCCAGCGCGTGCATCTCGTCGCCCGGTGTCGGCTCACGGTCGAAGTAGCTGCCGAGCTCGAAGCTCAGGTCCACGCCCTTCGCATCGGCTTGGCACTTCTCCAGCCTGAATTCGCTGAACATCGTATTCAGGCTCGGCGTGGTCAGCCGCACCGGCGTGTCCTTGCCAAAGTCCTCCGGCACGTTCACGTTCACCAGCACGTTGGGCAGCGGATTGAACTCGGCGCGAATGGCCCCCAGCAGCCGCCGGGTCGCCACCGCAATGTCCCCGAATTGCCTGGCGGCGGCGAAGTACTCCGCCGAAACCGCCACGCCCAGCAAACCGCGCTCGACCGCCACCTGGGCCGCACCGGCGGTGCCTGACACCTTGTACGGCTCTTCGCCGGGATTCCATCCGGGGTTAATGCCCGATACCAGCGCGTCCACCTTCCCGCCAAAGGCGTGCACGGTGCCAACAGCCGCCATCGAGGCCGGCGGCGCTTCCAGCGTGAACGCCGGGATGTCCGGGTCGACGCCCGGCGGCGGCTCGGCGCGACATAGCCGGGCTTCCCGCTCCAGCCTGATGGACATCCCCGCGCCGCTGAAGTTTCGAGTCGGCGCGTACACCGCCACTTGTCCAAGCTTGGACAGCTCACGCGCCAGCGCCCAGATGCCCGGCACGTCGATACCGTCGTCGTTGGCTATAACCAGCTTCATTTGGGAATCACATATGTAAGCACCCAAGACCCCTCTGGCACTCGGCGCTACAGGTGTCCGACAGACGGCGCGTCAGCCTCTGCTCGATCGAACGAAGAGCCGATAGCTATTCGCGCGGAGGCGGTGGACGCGGAGGCGGGGGCGGCGGTTCTGGGAATGGCGTGGGTCCGCCTGGCCCGGTGCCTCTGGTGGCAGAGTCGTCATCACGCTCAGGATGACGCATAGGCGGCTTGCACGCTAGCCAACGCCTCCCGATAGCTCTTTTGAAGCGTCCACGTGGCGAACAGACTCTCTGGTACCTGCACGGCGTACATTTGCTTAGACAGTCGCCGTATTGACTCCCGCGCACCTGGCGACGCCTGGTTCCACCACAGGTAGTCCCACTCGTCTGCGAGTAGCCCGTACTGACGACTCGCCGCGGCCGCTTCGGCTGCCGTTACGGCAGGACGAAATGTCAACTCCGCAAATGTGGCCGCCACGATTATGGCCGACGCAGCGGCCACAACACCGTCCGGCGCATACTGTGCGGCCAAGTCTGTAGCGACGACAGCTGACCCAATGGCTATCACTCCCATCAGCAGCTGATGGAATACCCTTGATCTGACAGCCACTCGGCGCAGGTATCGCCGGTGGTATTCGCTCCCAATCAGTCCAAACCAGACCGATTGGGTCACGTCACGACGACCGTCGTCTGCTGTCATGTCGCGGTCCTCGCACCCAACACGCAATTATTGCACCCTGCTGGTTCGAAACGCGCCGCTGACGTTACAGCACGCTGGTGCCAGACGTACGGCCGCTTTAGCAACTCCGCTGTCTGTCAGCACCTCACTCGCGGACCCAGGTGCCGTCGAGCGCGTGCCCGCCGTCCACCGGCAGCACGACGCCGCTGATCGCCGAGGCCGCGTCGGACGACAGGAACAGGATCGCCTGAGCCACCTCGTCCGGTGTGACGAAGCGCCCTGACGGCATCGCCGCCAGACGATCGTCCACGTCGTCGAACTCGCGGTAAATGCGCGGCACGTCCACGAACCCCGGCGCGATGGCATTCACGCGGACGCCCCGGTGCGCCAGTTCCAGCGCCATGGTGCGCGTCAGTCCCACCAGGCCCACCTTGCTGGAGCCGTAGCCGACGCGGCCCCGTGCGTGGCGGATGACCTGGTTGGTGACGACGTTGACGATGGCCCCGCCGGGCTCGTCGCGCGCCAGCACGAAGCGCCGCGACAGCTCGAACGGCGCCTCCAGGTTGACCTGCGACATCCAGCGCCAGCGTTCCAGGTCCATCTGGGGAAATGGGAAGTTGCCCTGGGCGGCGGCGTTGTTCACCAGGATGTTGGGAGCGCCGAGGTTCGCAACCACGTCCTCGAACAATCGACCCACGTCGTCCGGCTCTGCCAGGTCCGCCGTGGTGCCGTAGACCGCGCCCGAACCCAGCTCGTCCAGTGCGGCCACGGCCTCGGCCACGTCAGCCTCGGTCCGGGCGCAAATGGCGACGCTGGCCCCGGCCCGCGCGTAGGCTTCCGCCACCGCCAGGCCGATGCCCTGCGTGCCGCCGGTGATCAGGACCGACGAATCGCTGAAGTCGTAGCTCACGGGCGACATCTGGGGCGTTCTCCGGGTCACGTGGGGCTCACCGCAATCCTAGCGGCGCGACGGAGTGAGTAACGGCGGGCCTTGGAGCCTGACAACGAGGGCCCGCGGTCAACGTTCCGTTGATGACTCAGCCACCAGCGGCGCTCGCACTGCCCAGCCCCAGGTCGTTCGGCGCGCGCGACTCGACCATGGGCAGTATGGCCTCCAGCAGTTCGTCCACCGTCATCGCCCCCAGGTCCTCCTCGGTGCGCAGGCGAACCGAGACCTTCCCGGCCTTGATGTCGCGGTCACCCGCAATCAGCATGTACGGCGTCTTCTGCAGCTGCGCGTCCCGGATCTTCCGGTTCATCCGCTCCGCTCGCGCGTCCACGTCCACACGCAGCCCGGCCTCTCGCAGCCGCTCGGCCACGCCCTCGCAGTATTCGGCGTGCCGATCCGCAATCGGAATCACGGCCACCTGCACCGGCGACAGCCAGACCGGGAACGCGCCCGCGAAGTGCTCGATCAGCACGGCCACGAAGCGCTCCATGGCCCCGAAGATGGCGCGATGCACCATGACCGGCCGCTGCCGCGTGCCGTCGGCGTCCTCGTAGGTGATGTCGAAGCGTTCGGGCAGGTTGAAGTCGACTTGGACCGTGGTCAGCTGCCAGCGGCGGCCGATGGCGTCAGCCACCTGGATGTCGATCTTAGGTCCGTAGAAGGCCGCCTCGCCCTCTACGCGCGTGCAGGCCATTCCGTGCCGATCCAGGGCCTCCACCAACCCTTGCTCGGCCAGCTCCCACAGGTCGTCGCCGCCGGCGTACTTCGCCGAGCCCGAGGCGTCGCGCACGCTCAGTTCCACGATGTATTCGCTGAAGCCGAACGTCTCGTAGATGAATTTTGCCAGGTCGAGCGCGCCGGCCACTTCGTCGGTGAACTGGTCGCGTCGGCAGAAGATGTGCGCGTCGTCCTGTGTCAGCCCTCGCACCCGCAGCGCCCCATGCAGCGTGCCCGAGCGCTCGAAGCGGTAGACCGTCCCCAGCTCCCCGTAGCGAACCGGCAGATCGCGGTAGCTGCGCGTCTGCGAGTCGAAGATCTTGACGTGGAACGGGCAGTTCATCGGCTTGTTGATGAACGTCTGGTGCTCCAGTTCCATCTCCGGGAATAGTCCCTCGGAGAACCATTGCGTATGCCCGCTCGTCTCCCACAGTTCCCGCCGCCCGATGTGCGGCGAATAGACCATGTCGTACCCGCGCCGCCGGTGTTCCTCCCGCCAGAACGTCTCCAGCAGCTCGCGCAGCAGCGAGCCCTTGGCATGCCACAGCACCAGCCCGGCGCCGATCTCCGGATTGATCGAAAACAGGTCCAGGTCGCGAGCCAGCGTGCGGTGATCTCGCCGCTTCGCCTCTTCCAGGCGCGCCAGGTGCGCGTTCAACTCGGCTTTCGTTTCGAACGCCGTGCCGTACACCCGCTGCAACTGCGCCCGGTTCTCGTCGCCGCGCCAGTAGGCGCCGGCGATCGACAGCAGCTTGAACGCCCCGATCTCACCCGTGCGGTCCACGTGCGGACCCCGGCACAAGTCCACGAACGGTCCAGACGTGTAGTAGCTGATCGTCTCGTCGTCCGGCAGGTCGTTGATCAGCTCGACCTTGAACGGCTGG
Organism: Chloroflexota bacterium; assembly: GCA_034423235.1. GTDB lineage: Bacteria > Chloroflexota > UBA11872 > UBA11872 > UBA11872 > UBA11872. The sequence continues at coordinate 9,814 of DAOUIX010000112.1, forward strand.
TTGGTTTCCTCGAAGTAGGCCAGCGCGGCGTCGCGATCATGCTCGGAGTACTCGAACGGATAGTTGGCCTTCTTGTGCTTCAGCATCAGCTTCTGCAGCGCCTTCAGGTCGTCCGGCGTCAGCGCACGTGGCAACTCGAAGTCGTAGTAGAACCCGTCGTCGGTGGGCGGGCCGATCCCCATCTGGGCATCCGGAAACAGGTCCAGCATCGCCGTGGCCAGCACGTGCGCGGCCGAGTGCCGCACGCGATATAGGCGGTCGTACGTCTGATCAACATTCATGGCAGGCGCTCCACGCGGAATAAGGAAACGAGGTGGTCATTCGAGGAATCCCGCGACATTGGCGCGGGCACGGCCCCCGCCGGCGCGCGGCAGGGGCTAGATAGTGGCGGTGCGTGTGGCGCGAGGCGTCTCGCAGCTTGGGTGTCGCATGATCGCTCGGCGAAAACCTATCACAGCCCCGGCCCCATCCACTCGAACTCCAATTCGCCCACGACCACCGTGTCGCCGGCCGTCGTCCCCGACCGCTCCAGCCGTTCGGTGACGCCGCTGCGGTCAAGCTGCCGCTGAAAGTAGTCCGCCGCATCCGGCGTATCGAAGTTCAGCTTGCGCGCCAGGTCTTCCAGCCGCTCGTCCCGAACGACGTACGCGCCGTCGGACCTGCGGAACAGCTGCGCCGACTCATCCACCGGCGAGGGCCGCAGGACGGCCGTTTCCTCAGGATCCGGCCGCGGTGCCGGCGGCGCTTCCGCCAGCAACCCACGGTCCGTCCCACCAGTTCGCGCAACCCCGCCCCGCTGGCCGCCGAGACCGCGACCGCCTCGTAGCCTTCCGCCAGCACCAGCGCCTCGAAGTCCGGCCACAGTTCGCGCGCTTCCAGCAGGTCCATCTTGTTGAAGGCCACGATCCGCGGACGCTCCAGCAAATCCGCGCTGAAGGCGCCCAGTTCCGCGTCGATCGCCTGGAAGGCCTCGAACGGATCGCCTTCCAAGCCCGAGCCGTCGACGACGTGCACCAGCACCCGCGCCCGCCGCACGTGCCGCAGAAACGCCATGCCCAGCCCCGCCCCCTGGCTGGCCCCTTCAATCAGTCCCGGCAAATCGGCAAACACCACGCCCGAGTCGCCCGCCTGCACCACGCCCAGCACCGGCTCGAGCGTCGTGAACGGATACGGCGCAACCTTGGGCCTGGCCGCACTCAGCCGCGCCAGCAACGACGACTTCCCCGCGTTCGGCGCCCCAACCAGCCCGATGTCCGCCAGCAACTCCAGTTCCAGGCGCACCTGCTGCTCGTGCCCGCTGCCGCCGCGCGTGGCCAGCTCCGGCGTCTGGAAGCGCGCCGACTTGAAGTGCACGTTGCCGAGCCCGCCGCGGCCGCCCTCGGCAACCACCACGGTCTGGCCTTCCTCCACCAGGTCCACCAACACGGCCCCGGTCCGATCGTCATACGCCACGGTCCCGCAGGGCACGTCCACGGTCACGCTTTCGCCGTTGGCCCCGTGTCGCTTCTTGCCCTCGCCCTTCCCGCCGTTGGCGGCGATGAATCGCCGCTTGTAGCGGAAGGCGGTCAGCGCGTGCAGGTTGGACCGAGCCCGCAACACCACGTCGCCGCCGCGACCCCCATCCCCGCCGTCCGGTCCACCCCGCGGCACATACTTCTCCCGCCGAAAATGCGACACGCCGTCCCCGCCGGATCCGGCACGGACGTAAATGCTGGCCTCATCGAAAAAGCCGCGGTCAGTGGTGCGGTCTGGCGACATCACCCAATCTCTGCATCAGTCGTCAACATTGTGGCGCAGCCTCGGGGGCTAGACAGTCCTCGCTACACTCGACGCCCGAACGGCCCATCCCAGGAGCTGACGTCCGCATGCGCGTCATCGCCATTGCTGCTCGTCCAGGCGACGCCGAGTTCGCCGTCGGCGGCACCCTGGCGCGCCATCGCAAGCGCGGCGACGACGTAACCATCGTGACCGTCGCCAACGGCAACTCCGCCCTCGAAGACGTTGCGCCCCGCGAGCTGGCTGCCCGCCGCCGCGGCGAGGCCGAAATCGCCGCGGAACGCCTGGGCGTCGACCTCGTCTGGATGGGCCACTCCGACTTTGCCGTCCAGGCCGACGCCGTCACCCGCGTCAAGCTCGTGGAGAC
>DAOUIX010000113.1:0-6433 GCA_034423235.1 Chloroflexota bacterium
CCCCCACCCAGCCGCCATCTCGGCGCCGGCGGAGGTCCGCCCCCATCGCCGAACGACTATGAGCCGGAACCCGCCCCGGGCCTGCGCTCCCCCGTCATGCGCCCCCTCGGCCAGGTCGCAAACACCTACATCGTCGCCGCCGGACCTCGCGGCCTATATCTCATCGACCAGCACGCCGCCCACGAACGCGTCCTCTTCGAGCGCCTCGGCAACACCGCTGACGCCCCTACCCAGCGCCTCCTTGATCCCACCAGCGTCGAACTCAGCGCCGAGGAAAGCGACTGGGTCGCCGCCCACGCCGACGATCTCCGCACGCTCGGCTTCGACGTCACCGCCTTCGGTCCTTCGGCCTGGCTCCTGCGCGCCGTCCCCTCGGCCCTTGGCCGCATCGACGCCGCCACCTACCTCCGCGAAGTCGTCGCCGAAGCCCAGGCCCCCGATTTCCAGCGCATCGCTGCCGCTGACCGCCTGCGCTGGTCTCTCGCCTGCGGCGCCGCCGTCAAGTCCGGCGCCCCCCTGGCCTTCGATGAAATGTCCGCCCTCATCCGTGACCTCGAAGCCTGCGACCTCGGCATCATCTGCCCCCACGGCCGCCCCACCGTCATCCTCCTCAGCCGCGACCTCCTCGACCGCGAATTCGGCCGCTGACCGACATACGCTATACTCAGGCACTGCACGTCGTATACGCGTAGCAGGATAATCTTTCATCGGACGCTCTATTGACATTCTCAGCCACACCTGTTGCGATTCCTTCGTATTCCTTAGGGTGCATAATGTGCGAAGGGAAGTGCGATGCTATACGACCAGGGAGACGCGTCTCTGGCGGAGAAGGTCAGGCGGGCGGCGTCGGCGGTAGAGCAATCGGGTGTCGAGAGTGAGTACCGCGTGCCAGCCTTCGAGTGCGTTCTTCAAGTGCTTCTTGGCAGCTCGCGGAACGGCTATCTGGCGGAAGCAGATAGCGGATCAGCTACCGTCGACGATCACTCTTCAGAGGGCGACCTTCTTGAACTGGCAAGTCAGCTCGATGTCACCGTGGATCGTCTTCAGGCGTTCTATCGACTCGGAGATGGGGAGGTCCAGTTGGTCGCTCCGTCCCGTGTTCTGCCCGGTGCAAAAGCGGAGGCCACTCGGCTGATCGCGATTCTCGTTGCGGCCGCTCGTCACTCTGTCCTAGGTGAACGTGAGGTGGACATCGGACACGTGCGAGAGGCATGCGAATACTATGGCGTATATGACAGGCCTAACTTCATGCGGGCACTACAGGGTGCTGCGGCCATGATTTCGATTGTGGGGCGCAAGGGTTCCCGTCAGCGCTCACTTCGGCTCCTGCAGCGCGGCTGGGAGTCGGTGCGTGATGTAGTTGCGGGGTTTGACGAGGTGAGCAGTGGTCAACAGGAGAACGACAATGCTTGAGGGAATGGCCAGAGTTCGCATTCGTGTTGGGGAGCGTGAGGTGGAGGTTGTGGCCTCCGACCTCGGTGTCGCCGAGTCAACGGTTCAGAGGCTGTGGGACAAAGTCGGCGACAGCGCACTTAGTGAGGCAATCGACGGTGCATCCGAGGAACTAGGAGTTCCGGAGCTGTCAGTTGCCGAGTTGGTTGCTGCAACAAAGGCTCAGTCGGGGACTGAAATGGTAGTTGTGGCAGCATTTTATCTGGAGCGAAACAACGAGGGCACTTCCGGCTTTTCGACTCGGGACGTGTCGACGACCCTTGCAGGAGCACGTCAGAAGCTCTCCAATCCCTCTTACTTTGTCTCGAACGCGGTAAAGCAAGGACTGGTCATGGCCGCCTCGGGCAAAGGACGATGGCAGCTGACCCAATCAGGACTCAACTGGGTCAATGAACGCATTGCGTCTTCGCCAGTCCAATCTGATGACGGAGATGCTAGTGGAAGCTGACCTCGACTGCGGATCTTGGCCTGGCGAACTCCTTGCCGCCGCCCAATCGCATCGTGAGCGACTGTTGGCCGCCCTTTACATGGTCCATCAGTTCGGCGGATTGGACAGCGCTAGTGTGAGCGAGATTCTCGGCGTCATTAGTGCTCACCGTCTTCGGAAACCAAGTAATCCAGGTCGCGATATTGGCGAGTCATGCAAGAAGGGCCATGCCGAGCGTGTGGCTAGCCGCAAATACCGCCTCCTGCGAGACGGCGAGGACATGCTTGCCCGAGTGGCGGATAAAGCTGGCGTTACCTGGCTCAACGATGGATCGCCGGAACTGACTTCGGTGGCCGGGCACATCAGGACTCTTGAAGTCAGCCATCCGCGAATCAGGGAGTACGTTGAGGAGTGTGATCTTTGTCTGTCTTTCGGTGCCAAACGCGCTGCAGTTGTTCTTGCTTGGTCAGGGGCAATCATGACCATTCGGCTCCACATTGCAACAATTGGGTTCGAGTCATTCAATTACTCCGCAAAGGCCTGCACTCATCTGGGCAAGGTACGAAGGATAAAAGGCCTCGACGATTTTGAGGATGTGACCGACAGGCAATTGCTTGGTGTCGCGAGGCACATGGGAGTCCTCAACAAGACCTCGCTAGGGCGCCTCGAAGCTGCGCTTGATCTTCGTAAGGCGTGTGCCCACCCCAACAGTAGCCCTCCGATAGACGCGGCAGTCTCCGGAATGATTCAGGAACTGATCGAGTTTGTGTTCGTTCCGTTCGGTAGGTAGCTGTGAGAACGCCGTCGATCGTGGAGTGCCTGTCGACTCCAGGTGCGGACACCTTGCACTGAAGGTGGCCATTCGACGGTGTGACTCCACAAGGGGCTTGGGCTAGGCGCTCCCCGGTTTAGTCGGCTCGCCCACGCCGCCCGCAACGTAGCGCGTGGCCGCCTCCCCCGGTGCTCGAGGCCCATCTCGTAGCATCGCCACCCGTCCCAGGAGCACACGATGAGCCAAGAACGCCCCACCGCGCTGCGCGTCCGCGACCCCGGCATCCGTCCGCTCTTCGCGCAGCAGGCGCGCTGGCAGGCCTGGCTTGACGTCGAGGCGGCGCTGGCCCGCGCGCAGGCGGAGATCGGGATGATTCCCGCAGCGGCCGCCACCGAGATCGAGCGCAAGGCCCACCTCGAGCTATTCGACCTTGTGCGCGTCACCGAAGCGCTGCGCGTCACCGGGCACGCCCTGGTGCCGCTCGTCTGGGAGCTCGACCGGCTCTGCGAGGGCGACGCCGGCGGCTACGTCCACTGGGGAGCGACCACCCAGAACATCACCCAGACGGGCAACATCCTGCAGCTGCGGAAAGCGCACCGCATCGTCCTCACCGAGCTTGCCGACCTGCTCCAGGCGCTCGCGTCACTCGCCGAGCGCACGAAGGACGACGCGATCGCCGGCCGCACGCACGGGCAGCACGCCGTGCCCTCGACGTTCGGGGCGAAGGTTGCGGTCTGGATCGACGAGCTCTGCCGCCACGCGGAGCGGCTGCGGCAGCTGGAGCCGCGCGCCTTCGTCGCGATGCTCGGCGGCGGCGCCGGTACGGCCGCTTCCTTCCAGGGCCACGGCGCCGCGCTGCAGCGGCGCATGGGCGAGTTGCTCGGCCTCGGCTCCATGCCGCTGCCCGGCCGCACGATCTACGACCACCTGACGGAGTACGTCCTCGCCCTCGCCATGCTCGCAACCAGCTGCGGCAAGGCCGCCCGCGAGGTGCGCACGCTGATGGCGGATGAGTTCGGGGAGGTCGAGGAGCCCGTGCCCTCCGGCGCCGTCGGCAGCAGCACCATGCCCCAGAAGCGCAATCCGAAGCTCTGCATGGACATCATCGCCGACGAGACCCACCTGCGATCGCTGGTCCCGCTCGCCCTCGAGGCGATGCTCGGCGACCACGAGGCCGACGGCAGCCGCTCGATGATGATCGACCGCGCGCTGCGGCAGGCGGTCGAGCTGACCGGCGACATCCTCGTGCGGCTGCTCGACGTGGCCGACGGGCTGCGCGTCTTCCCCGAGCGGATGCGCCAGAACCTCGAACTCTCGGGCGGACTGATCATGTCTGAGAGCCTGATGCTGGAGCTGGGGCGCGAGATCGGGCGGCAGCGTGCGCACGACGTCATCTACGAGGCGGCGCAGGAGGCCGCCATCACCGGGGCGTCCTTCGCCTCGCTGCTTGCGAAGGACGACGAGATCGCGGAGCGCCTGAGCGCCGAGCGGCTGGCCGAGATGCTTGACCCCGTGCGCTACACCGGCGACAGCGCCCGTCAGGCCTCGGAGCAGGCCGCGCGCGCGCTGCGCGTCGCCGCTGAGCTGCGCAAGGCGACATAACGAGCTTCGGCGGGCTAGACTCTGCCCGGCTTGGTCGGCTCGCCCACGCGGGCGGCGTGGGTGCAGAAGCTTCGACGCGGAGGCTCGCCCATGCAGGTCCTGACGCAACGCCGCAACCTGAGCGCCATCGAACTCCTGCTTGGCGCCGCCTTTATCGTCGTCGCCCTCTTCACCTGGAACTACCACACCTCCGTCGTCGACCCCGATGCCCTCTCGACCGAAAACTGGCGCTACCAGCTTTGGCAGATCGGAACCCTCGTCATTGCCTTCGCGGGCGCTACCTGGTTCTGGTCCAACGGCCAAAGCCAACCCCGCATTCGCGCCCTCGCCATGGCTCTGCTCGTCCCCATCATCTTCCTCAACGCTTACACCGAGGAGATTTTCGGCGACCACGTAGGCACCGTCTGGGAAGTCGTCGACGGCCTGGTGGTTGCCCTATCCGTCGTCATCGGGCTCTCGGTGCTGAGATCCGGCTGCAACAGCGGCCGATTCATGGCCGCGATTTCCGCAATCACCGGCGTCCTGGTATTCATCAACTACCTCTTCCTCAATAACGAGACCCTCTGGAGCGCCCTCGACCCGATCATGATGCTGCTCGCCCTACTCTGGGCGGTCATCGGTCTCAGCCCCGACATCGGAGGCCCCGTAGGCGGTGACTGAGCGCATAGTGACGGCCACATGACGAACGAGCACGATGACTAGTCCAATTCGCCCCCGCGATCTCGGCGCTGCCGAGGCTCTCCTCTACGCCGCCATCCTCTTCGTCGCCCTTTTCGCCTGGGGTGCCTCCACCGGCATGCTGTCCCGCGAAGGCCTCCCTAACACCTCCAACTGGGCCTGGCGCCTCTGGCAGGTCGGCGCCTTGCTCATGGCCCTGCCGGGTGTCTGGTGGCTCTGGCGTGGCACGCAACGCATCCAGTGGACCCGCGGCTTGGCCTTGGTCGTGCTGGCCGTGGCTGTTGTCCTGAACGCCTACGGCAACGGCTTCTTCGACGGCCACGTAGGCGACGTCTGGAAATCAACCAATCCCATCTTCCTCGGCTGCACCCTCATTGCCGTTCCGGCGCTCTGGCGTCGCGGCAGCCTGCTCGCTCGATCCGGCGCGCTGTTCGTCGCCGCCCAAGGCGTCGTCCTCTTCATCAACGCCTACTTCGTCAACAACGGCGCCATCTGGGACGCCCTGGATCCCTTGCGAATTCTGACCATGTTGGCCTGGGCTGTCGCGGCGCTGGCAGAGGATGCTCGACGCCGCAGCGAGACGGGAGGATAGGTCGATGAAGTGCTGGCTCGAACGACAGAATCTCGGTGTCGCCGGTTCCTTGGCCGCGGCCGCCGTGGTGGCCGCTATGCTCTACGCCTGGATCGACGCCGGGACCGTGGTCTCCGAAACTCGTCTCAACGTCGACAGCTGGGGCTGGAAGATCTGGCAGTTCGCCGCCCTGCTCATTGCCGTCCCCGGCGTCTGGTGGCTCTGGCGCAACACGCGCAGCGTAAAGTCCGCCTGGGCGCTCATCCTCGTGGGCTTCGCCGTCGTCGTCTTCGTCAACTACTACGGCGACCATTCCGAGGACTTCTCAGCCTCGGCTTTCGGCGAAAACACGCAAGCCGTCTGGGAGTCCATCAACGCCCTCGTCGTCGGATTCAGCGTCGCCGGAGCTCTCACCCTGTGGCAACGCGGCGGGACCGCCTACCGCGTCGGTGCCGTCCTCGCACTCGCCTTCGGCGTCCTCGACCTGATCAACGCCACCTTCCTCCAAAACGGAATCCTCTGGCAGATCCTCGACCCCCTCATCATCCTGGCCGCTCTCTACTGGGCCGTCGACGAGGTCCGACCGGAAGGCGCCTCGGCACAAGGCGGCTGACGCCCGGCGACTTCAGGTTGGCGAGCGGCCTACGCCAGGCCGCTGATCCTCCCGTCGGCCGTAATGTCCATATCCTCCGCAAACGGCCGCCGGGGCAGCCCCGGCATGGTCAGGATGTCCCCCGTCAATGGCACCACGAACCCCGCCCCCGCCGACAACCGCACGTCGCGCACCGTGACACGGAACCCGCTCGGCCGCCCCAACAACCCCGGGTCGTCCGACAGCGAGTACTGCGTCTTCGCCATGCACACCGGGAACCCCCGAGCCACCCCCCGGTCCAGCCGCCGCAACCGCCGCGCCACGCCCGCCGCGTAATCC
>DAOUIX010000114.1:0-1860 GCA_034423235.1 Chloroflexota bacterium
GCGAGCTGTTTGGCGGGCATACGTCGGTGGGGCCGGCGACGGCGGCGGCGGTGATCGAGTTGCTGGACTATTACGAAGAACCCATTGAGGGGCGAAGAGTCGTGGTGGTGGGGCGGAGCAACGTGGTGGGCAAGCCGCTATGGGCGATGCTGCTGGCGCGGAATGCGACGACGACGGTGTGTCATTCGCGGACGGTGTATCTGCCGGGGGTGACGTCGCAGGCTGAGATCCTGGTGGCGGCGACCGGCAGTCCCGGATTGATCGGGGCCGAACACGTAGGAGCCGGCGCCGTGGTGGTGGATGTCGGTACGACCTACCAGAACGGCACTGTGCTGGGTGACGTGGACTTTGACACGGTCGCCGCGCGGGCGAGGGCGGTGACGCCTGTGCCGGGTGGGATAGGGCCGATTACGAACTACTGCCTGATGCGGAATCTCGTTGAACTGGTCGAACGTCGCAGTCACTAACCGGAGCACCCATGAGTCCATCGCAGCCGCCGGATATTGAAATCGCGCAGAGCGCCGTCCTGAAGCCGATCGAGGAGGTGGCGGCGGGCCTAGACCTGGGGGCCGATGAGATCGATCCGTATGGGCGGACGAAGGCGAAGGTTACGCGGGCGGCGATTGACGCACGGAAGGACGCGCCGGACGGGGACCTGATCCTGGTGACGGCGATTACGCCGACGCCGGCGGGCGAGGGCAAGACGACGACTACGATCGGGCTGACGCAGGCGTTGCAGGGGCTTGGGCATCGGGCGATCAGCGCGACGCGGGAGCCGTCGTTGGGTCCGGTGTTCGGGGTGAAAGGCGGGGCGGCAGGCGGGGGGTACGCGCAGGTGCTGCCGATGGAGGACATCAACCTGCATTTCACCGGCGACTTCGCGGCGATCAGCGCGGCCCACAACCTGCTGGCGGCGATGCTGGACAACCACCTGCACCAGGGGAATGCGCTGGGGATCGACGCGCGGCGGGTGCTGTGGCGGCGGGTGATCGACATGAACGACCGGGCGCTGCACGGGATCGTGGCGGGCCTGGGCGGGCGAACGCGCGGGGTGCCGCGGGAGACAGGGTTCGACATTACGCCGGCCTCGGAAGTTATGGCGGTGCTCTGCCTGGCGCGGGACCTGGAGGATCTGAAGGCGCGGTTCGCGAGGATCGCGGTGGCGGAGCGCAAGCCGGGCGACTACGTGACAGCGGCCGACCTGACGGCGCATCCGGCGATGGCGATCCTGATGCGGGAGGCGGTGCTGCCGAACCTGGTGCAGAACCTGGAAGGCGGGCCGGCGCTGATTCACGGCGGGCCGTTCGGGAATATCGCGCACGGGTGCAACTCGCTGGTGGCCACGCGGCTGGCGCTGAAGCTGGCCGACCTGGTGGTGACGGAGGCTGGGTTCGGGGCCGACCTGGGGGCGGAGAAGTTCTTCAACATCAAATGCCCGGCGGGCGGACTGCGGCCGCGCGTAGCGGTGCTGGTGGCGACGGTACGGGCGCTGAAGATGCATGGCGGGGCCAGCAGGCGAAACCTGGCAAGCGAAAACCTGGTCGCGCTGAAGGCGGGAATGCCGAACCTGGAGGCGCACGCCGAGAACCTGCGGAAGTTTGGGGTGCCAGTGGTGATTGCCGTCAACCGGTTCCCGACCGATACGGATGCCGAGGTGGACGCGGTGCTGGCGGCGGCCGAGGGGCTGGACGCGCCGGCGGCGCTTTCGACGGTGTTCAGCGACGGCGGGGCCGGGGGCGAGGACCTGGCCCGGCAGGTCGTGTCGACGCTGGCGAAGGGCGAGGACGACTTCAAGCCGCTGTACGAGGCGGAAGCGCCGCTAACTGAGAAGATCGAGACGGTGGCGCAGGAGATTTACGG
>DAOUIX010000115.1:0-13221 GCA_034423235.1 Chloroflexota bacterium
GGTCGGTGCCCAGCGGATGGGCCAGGCTCGGCGGCGCCGGCTGCTGCGTCTCGTCGAAGGCAAAGCCGATCACCGGGTCGTAGATCCGTTCGTCCCAGACCGTGTTCATCAGGATCGGATGCGCCAGGGCCAGCAGCATGTAGAAGCCGATGATCACAAGCCCCAGGATCCCGATCCGCGTCCTCAGGAACAGCGACCAGTTCTGCTTCAGGCTGCGGCCCGCCAGCCCCAGGCGGACCCGCCACAGCGACGGAGCGTTCGGAACAGGCCCGGTGTCGACGACCATCAGTACCGAACCCGTGGATCCAGGTAGGCGTAGAGGATGTCGGCCGCCAGGTGGGCCAGCAGCACGAACAGCCCCACGAACACAAACGTGCCAACGGTCAGGGGCAGGTCCTCGCTCACCGTGGCCGCCACGAGCGTGTGCCCCATGCCAGGCCAGGAGAAGATCGATTCGATGATCACGCCGCCGTCAATGGCGAACGCCAGGCTGAACACGAAGCTGGTCACCACCGGCAGCAGCGCGTTCCGCGCCACGTGCCGGTCGCGCACGGCCTTCTCGGGCAAACCCTTGGCGCGCGCCGCCAGCACGTAGTCCTCGCGAATCACCTCCAGCATGCTGTTGCGCGTCAGCAGCATCGTCCCGGCAAAGCTGATCAGCGTCAGCGTGGCGATCGGAAGCACCATGTGTTTCACGATGTCCCAGGCCAGGTAGCCCACGTCCGACGAGAGCCACACGCCCAGCACAATCAGCACGGATACGGCAATGATTCCGGCCTGCAGGACCCGCGCCATGCCCAGCCGCTTCTTGCTGGTCACCAGGAAGACGCTAAACGTGATCACCGACAGGACCACCGCCGTCGCCAGCATCAGGTTGAAGACGGTATTCGCGTCGGACGGCGCGTCCTGCCATACCACCGGGTCCAGGAATTTTCCGATCGGAAACCAGCCGGCCTTGAAGGCGAACAGCCAGATCATCATCAGCCCAAACCAGGGCGTGAACACCGTGTACAGCGTCACCCCGCCCAGCGTGGAGGTGTACTCCACCCAACCGCCCCGCCGCCAGGCGATGATCTTGCCCAGCCCGAAGCCGAGATAAAACGACACCACGGTCGCCGTCAGGAACAGCACCAGCGTCCGCGGCAGTCGCTCCTTGATGACGTCGGCCACGGTCCTCGGATACAGGCTGAAAGAGACGCCCAGGTCCCCCGTCAGCGTGTTCTTCAGATGCACGAGGTACTGCTTCCACAGCGGCTCGTTGACTCCAAATAGCTCCTGCATCTGCGCCCGCGTCTCCGGCGGCAGGTTTGGGTCCAGGGCGTACAGCCGGCTGATGTCGCCAGGCTGGGCGTTCACCAGGAAGAACACGATCGTCAGGAACACGAACAGCGTCAGCACGATCTGCAGGACGCGCTTGACGATGTATGCAGCCATGCCTGCTACTCGCGAACTCCTATGGCGTCCTCATCGCCGGGCCCTGGCGGTCACGACCCGGCGATGAAGACGAGTCAGTCTTACTTGATCAGCACTACGTGTTGCAGACCCTGGGCCTGCGCCATTCCTCCAAGCACCGTGGTGTACGGGTATTCGACCTTGACAGGCCGGAATACGTCGATCTTCGGCGTGGTGAACAGCGTCACGTACGGCAGGTCGTCCGCCAGCAGCGCCTGCATCTGCAGGGCCTTCTCGCGCGCGCCCTCGATCGTCGTCTCGGACAGCAATCCAGAGGCCAAGGCGTCAAACTCGGGGTTCGCATAGCCGCCCCAGTTCACGCCGCCGTCCTCCAATTCAGGCGAGTGCCGGCTGTGAAAGATGTTCTCCAGGTAGTTGGGGAAGATCGTGAAGCCCCAGCCCAGGATCCACATGTCCAGGTCCTTGTCCACCGTCTCGCTGAACAGCTTCTCCACGATCAGGTTGAAACCGAGCAGGCGCGCTTTCGTCGGGATACCCAGGTCGTTCAGCCAGCGTTCGATCCAGATGGCGAAGGTCGACCGCAGCGGGTCGTAGCCGGCGCTCGGCGCGATCAGTTCCAACTCGGGCACTTCCGTGCCGTCCGGCATGCGCAGGCCCTCGCCGCCGTTGACCACAAACGCGCCGTCTTCGCTGACCTCCGGCTCCTTCTCGTAGGTGAACCCCGCCCCCTTCAAGAGCTCAACAGCCGCGGCAATCCGTTCGCCCCGGCCCAGGCCCTGCCCAATCTTGGCCGTCGCGTCGTTGTACCAGAACGCGTTCCCCTCCGGGACCATCGCGTACATGGGGATCGCCGTGTCCTGCAGGATGGTCCGGGTCACGAACTCCTTGTCGATCACCGTCGCCACCGCCTGCCGGAACGCTTTGTTGTCCATCGGCGGCTTGCGAGTGTTGAACCCCAGGTAAAACACCCCGTTGTCCAGGTTCTCCACGACCTGCAGGTCCGCCGTCTGGCGTACGCGGTCCAGGAAGCCCTTCTCCAGGCCCAGCGGGTTGAACAGGAAGTCGATGTCGCCCTTGGTCAGGGCCAGGATCGCTGAGTCCTGGTTGCCGTAGATGCTGAAGATCTCGGATTCGAAGTGCGGCCCGATCTCAAGCTCCAACACCTTGTCGCCCGTGGGCTCCCCGTAATAGGTCTCGGTGTAGCCCAGCCGCTCGTTGGTCGCCTCGTAGGCGCCGTTGGCGTACTCGGTAACCTGCGTGCCCTGGCTGAAGTAGTCCGGCACCGTCTCATTCTCGAAAAAGGCACCCGGTTCCCACTGGCTGAATTCCAGGCCATTGGCCGTCGGCTCGCCGTCCGGCACGTGCGCGAACAGGGCTTCGATCTGCTGCGGCACGTCGCCGGCGGTCTTGGCCTCCTCGACCACCGGCGCCCAGTAGTGCTCCGGCAGGATCGGCATGAAGGCCAGCCCGAACTGCCAGATGCTCAATCCCGGCGTCTGGGCGTTTCCGTCGTCGTCCGTCGACTTGAAGTAGATCTTCAGCCGGTGGTCGTCCAGCGCTTCCGCTCGGTCTACGAACGCCGGGTGAACCAGCGATGCCCAGTTGGAACCAAGGCTGAGTTCCCGGACCGTGCTCAGCGTGAACACGAAATCGTCGGCCGTCAGCGGCTCCCCGTCGCTCCATTCCACGCCCTGTTTGATCGAGACTTCGGTCGTCCAGAACTCCGTTCCGTCAACCATCTCCTTGGCCAGGGGAGTCGGAAGTCCGTCAGCCACCGCCGGTACCCAGTCGAAGCGCTGCGGGGAGTAGCCGTACAGCGAGGTGTGATAACCGCCGATCACGTACCCGGTCCACACCGATCCGGCCGGCCCGCCCAGGTAGTTCCAGATGTTCCGCGAGATTGGATCGGCGAATAGCCCCATCTTGTAAATGGCCGGCCCGGCGGGAGCTTCCGGGGGCGCGGCCTCCGTCGGTTGCGGAGTCGGGGGTGGTGGCTGTGGCGCCCTGACCTCAACGGGTACCTCTCGTGTAACCGTCACCACCCGCTCGACTTCGACGACCCTCTCGACCTCAACGACCTTCTCGACTTCAACCGGAACGGTCACAATGCGTTCGGTCGGCACTGCGGGCTCGGCCCCACAGGTCAACGCCGCCATCGCGACTACATAGCCGGCAACCAGAAACACCGCACGCTTACTCAGAAATCTGACCACGACAACCACTCCGCCCCTGGGCCCGCGACCACTCTTCAATCTACACGCTGGCCGCGTCTGCCGAGCCGTGCCCGACTCCGATGGCTTCTACGATGAACTCTCCGCCCACGCCCGTATCAGGTGATGCGCGATCGCAAAGGAAGCCGGCACCCGCAGCTCGGCATCAAGCAATCGAACCGCGGGCGCTGCGCGGGATCCTGGATGTCGTTGCAGGTCGCCAGCACTACAGGACAGACTCTCGCCTGAAGGCACACCACCAGCGCGACGGAAGGTAGCTCGGCGTGGAGTTTCTACCGGTTCCCGGCACGACCGTGCTGCTTGGCGTCTGGCCGGTGCGGATTAGAGATTGGGTCGCCACGGGCCGCCAATACGACGGGCCGCGATCCTTCCGACATGAGAGCCCGGACCATCCGGTTGGCAACATCAGTTGGTACGACGCGCAGGCGTTTTGCGCTTGGCTCAGCGAGCGCGAGGGCCGAGTCCACCGCCTTCCGACCGACCACGAGTGGAGCTGCGCCGTCGGGATCGGACATCTGGAGAATCCAGCGGTCGAACCCGCGCGTAAGGACTGCACGCTAACCGGGGTCTACCCGTGGGGCCAGTCGTGGCCGCCACCACGCGGCGCGGGCAACTATCAGGGTGAGGAGTGGCACGGAAACGCGGCCGCGCTGCGTGCGCTGCGACATGAGTACCTGCACTACTATCCCGACCGCACGGCGGCCGAGATCGAGCAGATCGACGACCCAGTGCCGTGCATCGCGGGCTTCAACGACGGATATCTGTTCACCTCGCCGGTCGGGACATTCACGCCGAACGCGCATGGCTTCTACGACCTGGGCGGCAACGTCAACGAGTGGTGCCAGGATCGGTTCTCCTCGTCCGACCGACGCATCCTGCGCGGCGGATCGTTTGGCAAGCTGCGCCCCGATCAGCTGCTGTCGTCGCGTCGCTACCACGGCGACCCAACCCGCCGCCTGGCCAGCCACGGCTTCCGCATCGCGGTTGACATGTAACCAACGCGCGGCTACCGGGGCGAAGTCGCCTGCTGGGCAGCCGCACTGCGGCGCGCCGGCCCCGGTCAGGCCCTGCCTTCGGCCCACGCCCGTATCAGGTGGTGCGCGATCGCAAACGAAGCCGGCACCCGCAGCTCGGCATCCTCGCCGGCCAGCGCACGCTGCACCGTCTCGCGCTCGAACCACTGCACGGACAGCATCTCCACGTCGTCTGGTCGCAGGTCCGTCGTCAGCGCGTCCGCGTGACACCCGATCATCAGCGAAGACGGAAACGGCCACGGCTGCGAAGAGTGATACCGCACCGCGCCCACTTGGATTCCCGCTTCCTCCAGCACCTCGCGCCGCACGGCCTCCTCGATGGTCTCGCCCTGGTCCATGAACCCCGCCAGCGCCGAGAACATCCGCACCTGCGACAGCCGCCCGTGCGACTGCCCCAGCAGACACCGATCCCCGTCCGTCACCACCACGATGATGACCGGATCGGTTCGGGGAAAGTGATCCGCCCCGCAGCTCCGGCACGTCCGCTGCTGACCGCCCCGCAGGGCCTCGGTCGGCTGTCCGCATACGCTGCAAAAGCCATGCCGCGCGTGCCAGTCCACCTGCGCGCGCGCCTGCGCCGCGATTCCGGCGTCCTCGGCCGACAGCAGCGTCCCCGCCGTCCGCACGTCCACGAACCGCCGTCCGTCCCCCTCCGTCAGATCTTCGCTGTCCTCCGATACGTCCACTGCAAAGTGCGCCACACCACCACGCAACCCCAGCAGAAACCGCGGTCCATCCAGTCCAACCGCCGCATCGCCGCGAACCCACGCCAACCGCGCCGGATCCTCCCCCTCCAGCAACACGTCCAGCTTCCGCAGCGGCAGCAACCGGCTTGTCGGATCCTGCTCTCGCGCTTCCAGCCACTGCGCGTCGCGCCGCTGGTATTCCGCTCGATCCAGCGGGTTTCCTGCAAACGTGTGTGGACGATTCACGGCGATCCGCGCATCCTTCCGAATGTCCTATCTGTCTCCCGGAGCGCATCATGCAACGTATCGCCTTCGCCTTGCCCATCAAGCCCGACCGCATCGATGACTACCGCCGCACCCATGCCAACGTCTGGCAGGAGTTGCAGGACGAAAACACCAGGGCCGGCATCCGCAACTTCACCATCGTCCTCTTCATGAACCACGCCATCGGCCTCCTGGAATGCGACGACTGGGATGCCGCCTCCGCCTACCTCGATAAGTCCGACGTCCAGGCCCGCTGGCAGGCCGAGCACGAAGACATCCTCGACGTCGACACCGCATCCGGCCTCGTCCCGCTCCAGATGCTGGAGGAACTCTTCCACCAGGACTGACCATCAGAGGCGGCATGCGCGGGCGGAGTGATACCAGCGCCCACTGAACCGCGAAATCGCGTGTCGTAACTCTTGAATCCCAGGCCTTTCACCCCCACCATGTAGCCCCACACGGCCACTGTCTCCACACCGCAAGGACTCCGCATGACCGATCCACGCAAGCGCAACAGCGCCGCCATGACCGACGGCCCGGCCCGCGCGCCGGCCCGCTCCCAGCTCAAGTCCATCGGCTTTTCCGATGAAGACCTGGCGCGGCCCATCGTCGGCGTGGCGCATCAGTGGATCGAAACCATGCCCTGCAACTTCAACCACCGGCGCATGGCCCAGCGCGTCAAGGAGGGCATCCGCGCCGCCGGCGGGACCCCGATGGAGGTCAACACCATCTCGGTCAGCGACGGCGTGTCCATGGGCACCGAGGGCATGCGCGCCTCGCTTATCAGCCGCGAGGTCATCACCGACTCCATCGAAGTCGCCGCCATCGGCCACTCGTTCGACGCCCTGGTCGTCATCGTCGGCTGCGACAAGACCATTCCCGCCGGCGCCATGGCCTTGGCCCGCCTCAACATCCCCGGCCTGGCCCTCTACAGCGGCAGCATCGCTCCCGGCAAATTTCGCGGCCAGGACATCACCATCCAGGAAGTCTTCGAAGGCGTTGGCGCCCACGCCGCCGGCAAGCTCACCGCTGACGAATTGATGGAAATCGAAAACGCCGCCTGCCCCGGCGCTGGCGCCTGCGGCGGCCAGTTCACTGCCAACACCATGGCCACCGCCCTTGACTTCCTGGGCATCAGCCCGCCCGGCGCCAACGTCGTGCCCGCCATGGACGGCGGCAAGGCCGACACCGCCTTCGAAGCCGGTCGCCTGGTTATGGACCTGCTCGACCGCGACGTTCGCCCCCGCGACATCATCACCCGCGAATCCGTCGAGAACGCTATCGCCGCCGTCGCCGCCACCGGCGGCTCCACCAACGCCGTGCTCCACATCATGGCCATCGCCCACGAAGCCCGCGTGGACCTGGAACTCGAGGACTTCGACCGCATCGCCTCGCGCGTGCCCATCCTGGCCGACCTCAAACCCTGGGGGAACTACGTCGCCACCGACGTCTTCCAGGCCGGCGGCCTGTCCCTCGTGGCCCGCGAACTCCACAAGCTCGGCCTCCTCCACGGCGACGAGCGCTACGTGGACGGCCGCACCATCGCCGAGGTGGCCCAGGCCGCCGTCGAGACTCCCGGCCAGCAGGTCATCTACCCGGCCGACGACCCCCTCAAGCCCACCGGCGGCATCCTCATCCTGCGCGGCAACCTCGCCCCGGATGGTTGCGTCATCAAGGTCTCCGGCCAGGAGCGCGACACCTTCACCGGCCCCGCCCGCGTCTTCGACGGCGAGGAAGCCTGCTTCCAGGCCGTCATCGACCAGGACATTGAACCCGGGTCATTCATCGTCATCCGCAACGAAGGCCCCGCCGGCGGCCCCGGCATGCGCGAAATGCTGGCCGTCACCGGCGCCATCCAGGGCGCCGGCCTTGGCGACTCGGTCGCCCTGATGACCGACGGCCGCTTCTCCGGCGCCTCCCACGGCTTCATGATCGGCCACGTCGCCCCCGAAGCCTTCCGCCGCGGCCCCATCGCCGCTGTCCGGGACGGAGACCCAATCACCTTCGACGTAGCCAACCGCACCCTCAACGTGCACCTCACCGACGAGCAAATCGAGGAACGCCTCGCCGGCTGGCAGCCGCCACCCCCGCGCTACCCCACCGGCGCCATGGCCAAATACGCCGCCCTCGTCTCCTCCGCCAGCCAGGGCGCCGTCACCACCAACTAAGCGGCCTGTCCGGCCTCCCGCGTAGGGGCAACCCTTGTGGTTGCCCTCTTCGCTTTGAGCCCCGAGCAATGCACCACCCGCTAGGCTCGAAACTGACGCTCTGTCACGCGGGGACTGCTACGCAGCATGGCTAGGCTTGTATTGGTTCTCATTTCCGGGGCGCCGGCTTCTGGAAAGACCGTCCTGGCGCGCCGCCTGGCCGAAGCCCTGCCGGTCCCCGTCATCCAACGGGACGCCATCAAGGAAACGCTCTTCGACAACCTCGGCATTGGCGACCGCGAATGGTCAAAGAAGCTCGGCGCGGCTTCCTTCGCGCTGTTCTATCTCACCGTCGAGACGATTCTCAGCGCCGGCCGGTCGCTAATCGCCGAGGCTGCGTTTCATCGTCCGTACTCGACCCGCTGGCTCTCCGGCGCGCGAGAACGGTTCAACATTGAAGTCTTCGAACTGCACTGCCACGCCGACTCCCAAACGCTATTCCACAGGTACATGCGTCGATCTGGCACAAGTGAAAGACACGCGGGACACGACACCGGGATGAGCATCGAGGCCCAGGCCCGCGAATGGCGCCAGCAGTACCCCGTCTACGGTCCGCTCACCGACGGCGCCGAACTCTTCAGGATCGACACGACCGACTTTGCCAACGTGGACAACGAAGCAGTCGTCGCGCACGTTCGCGCTGCCCTGCGCGTCAGCGTCAAGTACTGAGCAGCCCCAACGTTCCGCCGCATCCCCGGCACCCCAGCCGGCCTCCTGCGTAGGGGCAACCCTTGTGGTTGCCCTCTTCGCTTACATCAATGGGTGCATCGTGAGCGCCAGGGAAGTCTCGATGTCCCAGACCGCCTGCGAAACCTCCCGGCCGATCAGGTCCAGCTTGCGCACCTGCTCGATCCGGCCGGTCACATGTTCCAGCTCCCGCCGTGAAAGCAGTTCGCGGAAGATCCCGCACGCCTCCGCCAGGCACACGATCACGATGTCCCGCGGGTCCGGGATCTCGTCGCTGAACAGCACCTCCATGATCCGCAGCTTCACTTCCCGGTCGGCCTTGCCGTCCACCGCCGGGTAGCGACGCGACTGGAACACCCACAGAAGCTTCTCGTCGCGCACGTGCAGGATCCCGTGCTCCACCAGCCGCTCCAGCACCCGCTCGCGGATTGGGCCCGCGCGTTGGGCGATGTCCTGAATCCAGAAGCGCGTGTCCCGCTCCCCGTCCGCCTGCGCAATCCTCTCCAGCGTCGGGTCCAGCAGGTCGTCGCCCACCGGCGTCGGGTCGATCACCGTCAGCCAGTTCGGATCGGTGTCGATCCGGTTCTCCAGCGCCAGGTCCATCAGCACCGCGCCCGCCAGCGCGCACTGCACCGACCACTCCGGCACCCGGACGAAATCGCCGCCCTCGTCGTCCAGCAACAGCAGCATGATCTCTTCAGGAAATCTCAGCACCGCCCACGCTCCTTTTCGTTCCCCGTCTGATCTCCCGTCAGGATACCCGCGCCCAGCCGTGACAGTATTCGAGCGTTCTGAGGACTCGCTGCGCTGGGCTGTCGAACCAGCCAAGTACAATTGAAGTCGCGGCAAACGGGCCGCTCTCTTGGGCGGGGAATAGGGTTTGCCATGACGGCTGACGACTCCAACCGCTCGCTGGTTGTAACCCTTCGCTACTGGCGAGAAGAGGACCATTGGGTTGGCAAATGCGACGAATTGGGCGTGTCAACCTTTGACCCGTCGCTGGACACGCTGGTTACCGAACTACGGGAAATGGCCGAAGACCATATCCACCTGCTCCTGGAGACGGGAAGCCTGGATGACTTCCTGGAGCGCTTCGGGATTAGTCTGGAACCTGATGGCGTGCCATCGCGAACCTGCGAACTGTCAGTCAATTCAACATCAGACCTAGTTCAGCTTCACAAGCTTCGGATTGGCCAGCTAACGCCCAGCGCCTAGGCCGTCGCGTTGAAGATCACGGCCAGGGAGCTAGTGCGTCTCTTGCTGCACGACGGGTGGACCGACGAAGGACCATCGCGCCACGGAGTGAAGCTCTCCAAGCTGGATGGTGACCGACGGCGCGTAACCCAGATCCCGACTAAGAAGTTCCGTTCCAGATCGGCGATCCTTCCGCAAGGCACGCTCAGCGCAATCCTTAGCGATCGGCAAACGGGGCTGGGCCGCCACGGCCTGCAGCGACTGCTCGACCGGTTCGGCTGAGCGGCCCCGCGCTCCTGTTCGTCACGCCCGCTCGTATACCGACACGTGCCCCTCGCTCTTCGAAGTGAAGGGCGAACGGTTCCAATCGCCCCACCGCTCCCGCAGCCGCAACCCCGCCAACTGCGCCATTAGATCCAACTCCGACGGCCACGCATACCGCAGTTGCGCGGGGTACACGCGAATACCGGCTTCACTCACCAGGACATGCCGAAAGTCCACCAACTGCTTCATCGGATCATGCGTCGACACGTCCAGCCGAACCGTCTCCAGGTCAGGCAACCGCGCCCGCACCTCCTGCCCCCGATCGAACCTCGTGACATCCGGAACAAACGCGTCAACCAGGAAGACCCCGGAATCCTCTAGGCGCGCCGCGGCGTTCTCAAAGCACCTGACCTGCTCCTCCTGCTCGGTCAGCATGAACAGCGTGTTGTTGAGCACGTAGATCAACGAAAACGTGCCCTCCACCTCCACGTCCGCAAAGTCCCCGATCGTCACCGGCACCCCCGCCCCGCCCGCCTTGGCCCGCAGCTGCTCCACCATCGCCTCGGAAGCGTCGATCCCATGCACCTCAACCCCACGCGCCGCCAGCGGCAGCGCAAAGCTCCCTGTCCCGATCCCCAACTCCAACGCCCGACCGCCCGCGGCCAGCTCCTCCAGCACGTCAATCCGTAGCTCGACATCCACCGGCCCATAGAAGCTGTCGTACACGTCAGCCATCCGGTCCCCATACGTCGCAGCCGTGTATCCGTCCATGATTCACCTCGTTTCCAGGCAGCCCGCGACAACCAAAAAGGCCTCCCGCTCCGGGGAGGCCTCGATTGACTCTGGCTGTTCGATCTAAGTCGCTAGCTTCTCCCCTCCGCGCCACGCCGCGGCGCGCCCGCCGGCGCCGGGCTTGTAGTCATGGTCGGGAAAAAACTGGCCACCGCTGTCGCCCCAATCAACTCGCCTACACGGTCATCCTACAGCCAAACCTCGGTTCCCAACCGACGCTCACCGCCTTCAGGCTCCCGCCGCTTTCCTACCCTCACCCGGTGGAAACCTTTGCGAAACCTCGCCTCGACCTCGAAAGCGGGGCAGCTCTTTCTCCCTCTCCCTCTGGAGACCTTTGCAAAATCCCTCTATGTCCTCGAAGGTGCGGCCCCTCTAAATCCCTCTCCTGGGGGAGAGGGCGAGGGTGAGGGGTCTTCCGAGCACCCACCCTCGGGTTACGCAAAGGTCTCTCTCCTGGGAGACCTTTGCATAACGCCCCGCGTCCGCCAAGGCGCGACCGCCCCTACTCCCGCCCCGGGGATAGCAACTGTGATCGGTCTCAATCCAATTCAGGGGACGCCGTTCTTCACCCTCTCCGAGGGGAGAGGCAGAATCGGCCGTCTTCGGCCGAATTCGGTGAGGGGTCTTCCGGGCACCCACCCCCAGGGTTACGCAAAGGTCTCTCCTGGGGGAGAGGGTTGAAGCCTGCCCCGGACGCAATCCGCGGGTGAGAGGTCTTCCGAGCAACCAGGGTTCAAAGTGACCCACTGCCGGAGCTTTCCCCGACACGGACCCACGCCCTGAGGGCGCAGCCCTCACGGGCCGCTCAGCGCGCCGGCGCCGCCTCGGCGTGGCCGCAACGTCATCGGCTACCGTGCCGGGCCCTTCCATCGGGCGCCGCATTCAGCAACGTCGGGTCGCGAGACTTCGCCTACGGGAACGGCCGCAGCGAGGTCCTGCGTAGCCGGGCGATCAGTTGAACCCCAGGTCCACCGTCCGGCGGCTGGTGCGGATCAGCTCCTGCCGGATGCGTTGCGCCAGGTCGCGCTCTGCTACCACGCTGCCTTCCACGGTCACGTTCACGGTCACGGCGCTGCCTAACTGCGGATCCGGAATCACCTGCGAGCCGCGCGGCAAATTCACCAACTCCGGCCCCATCTCCCCCACCAGCGCCATCCCGCCCGGCGCAAAGTGCGTGCCGCTGGCGTAGCTCGGAAGCTGATTCGCCAACTCTTGCTTGTGCGCCGTCCACCACGCTTCGGGACTGGCATAGAGCGAGATGTTGTGTCCCATTTCGCGTTGCGACAGGAAGAGATCCTCCAGGTCCGCTGGCGGCGGCATGTTGAGAATCCGCTGGCGCTCCGCCTCAATGGCCTCGCGTCTGGTCAGGCCCGGGTCGGCGTGAGCTACGCCGCCCGTCGGCGGCCCCCAGCCGCCGGCTCCGGCCGGCATCCGCGGCATGGCGGCCAGGAGCTGCAACGCCTCCACCGTCGACAGGCCCTGGGCCTCCAGCATCCCCAGATCGCCGGTCAACGCGAGCGCCTCTTGCCGGCCCACGCCCATCGACGCACTCATGTCGTCCATGCCCAGCGTCGCGAGATCGACCGTGCCGCCTAAAGCCCCGACCCCATCGTCCAGCTCATCAACGCTGTCCCAAAGCCTTCCCGTCGCCTGCGTCGCCTGGTCGGCCGACGGCGCCACTTCATCCAGCGTCCTGTGGAATTCGTTGAGCTCCATGTGCAGGCCCGGATCCCACGACTTGCTGAGCGAATAATCCGTGCCGGGGAGCAGGCTGCTGAGCGACTGATGTGCCCATGTGCCCAGGTCATTGAGCCGATCGCCGCTCCATCCCAATGCAGATCTAATGACCTCTACTTCTGCCAGGCCATGATCAGCTGCCTGCCGAACATTGGTAGGAATAAAGTCATTGATAGCTCCAAAAAATTTATCAGTATGCCTGCTAATCAAATCCACCTCTGTTGGTGTGGGCAAGCCGAGAGTGCGAAATATATCTAAATACTGATCGAAAGCCATATTTACATATGGATCAAATCCCTGATTAAAGAGCGATCCGACATCAGTATCAGGCTGAATAGGGCTGAAGCCTCCACCTTCTCCCATTACCAGGTGTATTCCTGCGATAGGATCGTTGTAGTGTCGGTGACTCGTATTAAGATGCCTGAAGGTCTCAGGCCGCGATTCGTGGAGTTGACCATCACGTTCACTGGCTTCGCCTGCCGATTCACCTTGGCTCATCGAGTCCCTCCTCCAACGACATCCGCGCGCGACGATTCGCGGCGCGGATGCCGGTCTCGTTGGTCCGGCACTCAATGAGGGGCGCTCTGGTCACCACTCAGGCGACCCTCGATTGTACTCAGGACGAGCACCGTGTCAAGCGCAAAGACCTGAAGGATGCGACTCAGGTGGTCTGGCGGCTAGCGGTGCCCCGACTGTCTCGGTTGAATCACCC
>DAOUIX010000116.1:0-2071 GCA_034423235.1 Chloroflexota bacterium
TCGGCGCCTTCATGCGCGTGCCCAGCGGATTGTCCACCGGGTCGTAGTGCCCCCACAGCGCGCCCTTCTCGACGTTGATCGAGCTGGACAGGTCCGCCGCCAGGGTGATGAAGCGGTTGTCCGTCACGTAGTTGACCCACTTGATCAATTCGGAGATGGCGCGCCGGGTTCCGGCAACATCGCCCGGCTTCTTGGCCAGCTCGATGTCCACCGTGGCCGTCTCGCCGGTCAGCTCATTGGTGACCTCGACCGACTGCGGCTCCAGCGGAATGTTCTCCGGGCACAGCCGCTCGTCCATGAATGGATTGGCCGTCGGATCGATGCGCAGCGGCAGGTTGTCGTTCACCGAGTCGCCGATCTCGACCAACCGGTCCGCCAGCCAGTCGCCCAGTCCGTTCTGGTTGAGCACCGACATCGCCACGTCGATGTTCGTCTTGAATTGAATCAGCCGCTCGCGCTCGTCAGCCACGGTGCCGTCGCGAATGCCGTCGAACTCGACGCCGTAGCGCCGTTCGAACGTCTCGGCCAGCGCCACGAAATAGGGCTCGTTCATCTTCAACTCGTAGGGATGGCTGTGATACCCGACGAGCTGGTCGCCGAAACCGGGCACGTGTCCGTTGTCGGCCGCCGGCCACCAGCCCTTGGTCGTCGTCCCCACGACGATGATCGGGCGGCGGTCGTTCGGGTCCCACTCTTCCATCGCCCGCAGGCCGGCCATGATCTGGTCGTAGTCGTTGCCGTCCTCGAGTGAGATCACGTTCCAGCCGTAGGACGTCCACTGGTCCTCGATCACGTAGCCCTGGGTGAGCGACGGGTCGATGACGCCGCCGACAAGCGAGTCGTCGATGCCGGCGTTGTTATAGGAGAGCAGGACGCGTAGCCGCTTGCCCACCTGCTGCGCCAGCGCCTGGGTCTTCAGCTCCTGCGCGTGGCCCTCGGTCATGGCGAACTCGCCCTCGAGCGCAATCACCTTGAGCGAGTCGTCGGCGCCGACGAAGTCCCAGAAGGCCGCCTTGCCCGCCGCCGTGGCGACGCCGATGCCCGACGGCCCGCCGTTGACGTCGTTGGTCAAGTCGGTGGTCTCGGAGTGACCGGCCAGCGAACGAATGCCGCGGATCTTGGCCTGCGCGAACAGCGGGTGGTCCTCCAGCCCGTGGTCCTGCAGCAGCGTGTCCAGGGCGCCGCGTCCGCGACGGAATCCGAGCGCGTCGATCGGCAGCATGCCCACATTGGGGTCCACGGCGTAGCGGTCGTCGCCCGTCGCGGCGTGCTTCTGCGCCATGGCCTCGCCCATGATCATCCAGAGCGCATAGGCCGTGGGAATGTTGTGACCCCCGGCCAGCATGAAGCGGTCGCAGAACGGGTGCTTGGGCCGGCGGTAGTCATAGCGCAGCGCGCCGTTCTCGGGTCCGCCCAGATGCAGCGCCACGTTGTAGGGCGTATAAGCGAGCGGGCCGCCAAAGTGCCCGGTCTGGGCGTAGTTGCCCAGCAGCACCAGGGTCATCGCGGTCATGAAGCCGACGTCTTCGATCCGCTCGCGGTCGTAGGCGGGGACCTCAACCGTCTGGTCGATCGCCACCGACTGCACCGCGCTTCCGCGGGCGGTGACGCTTTGGCTGCCGTTGCTGTGCGCCATCAATCGCTGCTCCTTGAGAGTGGAGGCCGGGGGAGGGGCATCGTCAGTCTTCCCCGGGTGCGCCCGTCACGCCGCGAACAAGGCAATTCGCCTCGGACGCGCCTTGCGAAAGGCGCCTCAAAGAGTACCCGATGGTCCGACGCCCAATGGGGCGCAATCGGGAAATGGAAAGCCGTAGGTGGGCTATTCGAAAGGCACATCGATCTCGGGACTTCACGGACCTCGGCCAGCTTGTGCGGCGGAGCTATCCGGCCAGCAGCAAATCCCGCAGACACGCGGGATATAGCAGTCCGTCGAGTGGCTGGGTGAGGTCGATCCAAACGGCTTCGATGCGCTTTCCGCTTGACTCAATCCCATGGATCAGCTCGGCGCCGTAGAGCGACCGGTCCTCCAACTGCGCCTCGAAGAGAAACTCGATCTGATGCCCCGTCTCGC
>DAOUIX010000117.1:0-10576 GCA_034423235.1 Chloroflexota bacterium
AACGTGCGGAACCCGCCCGGACATTCGCTCCCGCATCTCCTCGTGCGACCCGCCCCGCACGCCGCCCAGGTAGATCGGGTCCAGCCCGTTCACCACGATGCCCACGCTCTGCCGGTTCTCCAGCATGAACGTCGCCAGCGAAGCCGCCGCCGTTACCGCCATCTCCGAAGCCGGGCCGCGCCACATGCGGCTATAGCTGGCGTGGTCCAGGTCCACCAGGATCTGGACTTCGTGACTCACCGCTGGCTCCAGGTTCCGCACCATCAGGTGCCCCACCGCCGCCGTCGCCTTCCAGTTGATCAGCCGCTGCGAGTCCCCCGGCTCATAGTCACGCGACCCAACCACCCGAATTGGGTCGTGATAGATCCGCTGGTGCGACCGCATATCGCCAAACGGGGTATTCGACTCCACCTGGAACGCCTCGATCGGCACCACCTGCGGATACACGATCACGAACTCCGCCGTGTCAATCAGCAGGTCCTGGCTGGCAAGCCCAAACACGTCCCCAAACCGAACCTGCAAAGGCCCTAACCGGTGATACCCGCGCTGCGTCGCCGGCAGCGTGTAGTCGATCGTCGTCGACCCTTTTGGCCGCAGCCGCACGACTTGCCGAAGGGCGTCATACGTCGCGATTCGCGTCGGCAGCGCCTCCCGCACGCTCAGCCAGGGCACCGGCAGCAGCGACTCATTCTCAATATGGATCGTCACCGCCACTGTTTCGTCTTGAAAGACCCGTCGCGCAAACTCGCGGCGCACTCGCAGCCCCCGCCGCATCCGCCACACCCACAGGTGCGTCAGCACCAGCACAGCAATTAGCAGGTACGAAGCTAGGAAGAGAAAAGGAAGTCGTGTAAAGAACGCGGCTCCAAGCAGCACCACCGTCAAGATGACCAGGCTAGGCATGCCCCAACTCCTTCATCTCGATGGCCGATGGATCGCCTGGGGCGACGATATCCGCAGGGCGTCCGTCTACAACGCCAAACATCAACCCAGAGCCGCTAGTCGCTGTCCTCGTCAACCAGTTGCAACTCGGTCGACTCCATCAGCGAGCGCACCAACGCCTCCGACGTAACCCCGCGCAATGAATGCTCGGCTGAAACCAGCACTCGATGCGCCAGAACCGAAGGGGCAAGCTCCTTCACATCATCCGGCAGCACGTATCCGCGCCCCCGAATCGCCGCCAGCGCCTGCGCGGCCCGATGTAGCGCCAGCGATCCCCGAGGGCTGGCGCCCAGCGACACTTCCGGTCGGTCGCGGGTCGCTCGCACCAGCCGCAGCAGGTAGTCGATCACTGTCCGGTCCACGTGCACGTCGCCTACACCGCGCTGCAAGTCCGCCAGCGTCTGTAGATCGGTCACCTGCTCCAGGTCGTCGATGGGATGCCCATGTCGCTGGCCATCCAGCACATTCCGCTCGTCGTCCAACGTTGGGTACCCAAGCGACAGCCGCATCATGAAGCGGTCCAGTTGCGCTTCCGGCAACGGGAACGTGCCTTCAAACTCCACCGGGTTCTGCGTGGCCAGCACAATGAATGGCGTCGGCAGCGGCCGTGACACGCCATCCGCGCTGACCTGCGTTTCACTCATCGCCTCCAGCAGCGCCGACTGCGTTCGCGGCGTTGCCCGGTTGATTTCGTCTGACAGCAACACGTTCGCAAACACCGGACCGGGTCGAAACTCGAACTCACCCGTCTTCTGGTTGTAAACCGACACACCCGTCACGTCGTTCGGCAGCAAGTCCGGCGTGAACTGGATCCGACGGAACGCCCCGCCCAACGCAATTGCAATCGAGCGCGCCAGCATGGTTTTCCCGGTTCCGGGCACGTCGTCCAGCAGCACGTGGCCCCGGCACAGCAGTGCCACCAGAATCCGCTCGATCTCGGCCTCTTTACCCAGGATGACGCGGCTGGCGGCCCCAATAACGGTCTGCCGAAACTCGGCATACTGCGCTGGATCAAACGCCATCCCCGACCCTCTCTCTCACGTCGATGTCGGTATACCCGCCTCCAGGGCGGGCCGGTATGGCACCGTCGCCTGCGGCGTACTTTGCCAGAACTAACCTGGCCGCGCCCGTGCCGTAGCGCCGGCACCCCAATAAACCTACACACGGAGGTCAACAACACGGTGTTCAGGGGCTCTCCAGGGTAGGCTTTCGGCAAGCCTGATCGCCCCTCGCACCTAACGCAGATGCAAGCCCAAGCCAGCGACCCGGAAGTCTTCCTCCAGCCCGGCGCCATCACGCTGCCCAAAGGCGACTGGTACGTCGACCCGCCCGTGGACGGCGACTACAACATCAACGCCCAGTCGGACGGTGCACGCGGCCAGTTCATCAGCATGACATATCCCCAGGGCTTCCAGGCCTGCGTCCATATTGACGATCTTGGCGTAGTCCGCTGCCAGCTCTACCGCTACAACGGCGTCTGGCCCTGCGACGTCGATTACGCCAACCTCCACATCAGGTTTCGGGGCATGAGCGATCGCCGGTGAATGCCACGTCACTGCCCCAAGAAGCCATCAACCAAGTTGTGGCGATCGCCCTGGCCGAAGATGTCGGCGCGGGCGACCTCACCAGCCAATCCGTGGTCCCCGAGCAAGCCCGACTGCGCGCCACGCTCACTGCCCGCGAGCCGCTCACCCTTGCCGGTATGCCCGTCGTGCACGAGGTCTACCGACAGCTGGGCGACCCTGAGGTAGTCGACGGTGCTGTCCAGGAAGGTGGACAGGTCGAGACCGGCGAGGTGCTTGGTTTCGTCGAGACAACAGCTCGCCTGGCCCTCATCGGCGAACGCACCGCGCTCAACTTCCTCCAGCGCCTCAGTGGCATCGCCACCTTGACGCGCACATTTGTCGATGAAATTCAAGGATCCGGCGCCCGCATCCTCGATACCCGCAAAACCACCGCCGGCCTGCGAGCGTTGGAGAAATACGCCGTGGCCATGGGCGGGGGCGTCAACCATCGCTTCGGACTCTTCGACGCCATCCTCATCAAAGACAATCATGTCGCCGCGGCCGGTGGCGTCGCCGCCGCGCTGCGAGGCGCACGGAAGGCCCATCCGAACGGAGTGCGCATCCAGATTGAAGTTGACACCCTCGAGCAACTCGACGACGCCCTCGCCGCCGGAGCGAAGTTTGTGTTGCTTGACAACATGACGCCCGCGCAGGTGCAAGCTGCCGTACGTCGCTCGGCTGGGCGCGCGCGGACCGAGGTCAGCGGCGGCGTCAACCTGGGTAATGTCCGCGCCTACGCCGAAACCGGCGTGGACGACATTTCAGTCGGCGCACTCACCCACTCGGCCCGCGCCGTCGATATCGGGCTGGACGCTATCGAACATTCCTGAACCCGGTACGTTGACTGAACCTCGGCTCACCCGGCAAACAGCGGCGGCGTCCGTGGCCAGGAGCGCTCGTGGGCCAGCAGCCGCCGCTTGACCTCCAGCCCCCGCGAGTACCCGCCTAGGCCGCGCGCCGCCACAACTCGGTGGCACGGAATGAACACCAGTAGATTGTTGGCGCCAATCGCCGTACCCACGGCTCGCGTAGCCCGCGGCTGCGCGAGTTCACCGGCGACCCAGCGATAACTCTGGACCTCCCCAAAGGGAATCCCCCGCAACACGTCCCAAGTCCGCTGCTGAAACGCCGTGCCGGCGCGCCGGTCCAGCGGGATATCCAGGCGTTGCCGGCCCGTCATCAGGTACTCCCACAATTGCTCCAGCCCGTTGCCCGCAATCTGGGCGGCGCTCCAGCCAGCGGCGGCCACGGACGACTCCGCCAGACGCCGGGTATGCAGGCGCTGTGCGCCGCGCGACCGGTTACGGGCCGCCGTCGAGGCCGCGCGCAACGCGTCCACACAAGCCGCCTCGGAAGCGTGCGCCACGGTGGCACCCACTACTCCAACTTCGGTCGCGGCCACCCCGCACCAGTCCCACGAGTCGATCCGGCGGGCGACCAGGGCAATCTCCTGAATCTCCCCCACCATCGCTCAGGCGGCTGACGCGCCCGGCACCGGAACGTAGTCGAGAATGCCCGCCACAATGGCTCGCGTATCCACGCTACGGATACGCGCGGCCGGACTCACAATTACACGGTGCGACAGCACCGACTCGACCAGCCGCTTCACATCGTCGGGCACCACATAGTCACGCCCCGTGACGGCTGCCAGCGCCTGCGCCGCGCGAAAGAGCCCCAGGCTGCCGCGCGGGCTCGCGCCCAGATAAACGTCGTTATGCTCCCGCGTCGCTCGGCTGATATCCACGATGTAGTTGGATACCAGCGGGTCCACGTATACATCCTTCACTGCTTCCTGCGCGGCAAATACCTCCTCCAGCGTCACCACCTGCTGGATATCGTCGATGGGCCGCTCGCGCTGCTGTGTGGCCAGGACCTGCAACTCGTCCGGCCGATCGGGATAGCCCAGGTTTACTCGCATCAGGAAGCGGTCCAACTGCGCTTCCGGTAGCGGGAACGTGCCTTCGTACTCGATTGGGTTTTGAGTTGCCAGCACCAGGAACGGCTCGGGCAGCGCGTAGGTCGTCCCGTCCACCGTAATCTGGCGCTCTTCCATCGCCTCCAGCAGCGCCGATTGCGTTTTGGGCGTGGCCCGGTTGACTTCGTCCGCCAGCACGATCTGGGCCATCACCGGGCCTTCGCGAAACTCGAACTCGCTCGTCTTCTGATTGAAGATTGTCACGCCAGTTACGTCGCTCGGCAGCAAGTCGGGGGTGAACTGCACTCGCTTGAAACTCAGGCCAACCGAGCGCGCGATGGCCTTGGCCAGCGTGGTCTTACCCACGCCGGGCACGTCCTCAATCAGGATGTGGCCGTCGGCGAGCAGCGCCACGACCACCAGTTCGATGGCGTCGCGCTTCCCAACGATGACTGTCGCGACGTTATCGATGATGCGATTCGCGACCGTGCGAATGTCTTGCATACCGACTCTCAGGCGGGGCCGTGCGCCCCGGGGGTGACGTTCCGAGAAGGTGCGGCAATATAGCCGACCGGCGCCAACCGGCTCTCCGGCCGGAACGATGAATTGACGTCCTGCGCCAGCGCCGTCACATTAGTGGGGCCGCGCGAGCCGGTGGCCGGCGGGGATAGTTGAGTGGTGCAACATGGGCTTCCCAAGCCTAAAACGCGGGTTCGATTCCCGTTCCCCGCTCCAACAGAGATGGCGAAATTGACTTCACGATGTGTGCGCCGTCCGATTAGGGCGGCGTAACCCCCGCGGACCCTGGGCCTTCTCCCGTCCGCCCGGACCACGCTCGAAGCGGTGATTTCGTCCCGCACCAAAGACCACTGAGCGTCAGGCGTCGTCCTGGATCGTGGGCAGCACAAACTGCCGAACCGAATCCGTGCCGAGGACAATCAGCTTGCCATCGATCTCGCTCACCCAGATGGCGCGGATGTCAGCGAAGAAGTCATCCGACCCAGCGTATTTGAACTGCCGCACGAATTCCCCGGCGGACTCTTCTCGCTTGTCGATTTCCACGATCCGCTTATTGGCGGGATCGACCAGGTAGAGACTCTCGGTATCGACTTCGGTGAAGATGCGCGTGGGCTTGAGCGTGTCCCCGTCCAGGCCATTGATTTCAAACGGCAGCTCCTGCCCGCCGCGGAGACGCAATACCGACCCGTCGGATATCAGCACGAAGATGTCACCGTCGATAGCTAGATCAATGGCGCGGCTAAGATCCACATCCGCGCTCGGCGGCACGTATGAGCTTGGCGCAACCTCGTACCCTCCGGCCGTGGCCTGGTACTTGTGGATCGCGTTGGCACCTGGATCCAGGACGTAGAGATTGTTGTTGAAGTTGTCGTACGCGACCGGCGTGCGCCATGTCTCGGTGCCCGCGATCCGCAGAAGCCGCGGATTCTGCTCCGGCTGCAGGCTCACCAGGTTGTAGCGACTGTCCACCACCAGCACGCTCAGCGCCCGATTGACGACGGCAATCGGCGCCTGAACCGTCACGCTGCTGACGACGTCTCTGGTACGTAGAACTGTGGCCCCCTGTTTTGCCGTCGCGAAGGCCACGACCCGTCCGGTCGTGGCATCGATGACGTACTTCGAATCGACGCGCACGTCCATCTGCTCGGCAGCGCTGCCAACGCCCGCGCTGTCGAATTCGCCGATGGTGGCGCTCGGCACCAGCTTACGGACTCGGTTCAAACGGTCCTCCTCGCGCCCAATCTGGCTGAGCAATCGGTTGATGTCCGGCGCCAGGGTCCGGTCCAGATCGGCCGTGAGCGCCTGGTTCGCCAGGTCCTTGGCGTCCCTGAGCACCAGCAAGACCGCCGCCCGGTTCTCGTCCGGGTCTCGGCTGAGAGCCTCGCGGTAGCGGGCCTCGGCGTCGGCGAACAAGTCAGATGCGTTCTCCACCCCCACTGCGGGCGTCGCTGTCGTCCCTGTTGCCACGCCCAACTGTCCGGCCGGTGACGCTTCGGTCAATTCGCCTTCAACCGAGCCAAGCGTCGACTCGTTATTTCGCACCACCAGCACCACGGCCATCACCGCGAGCAGAACAAGCGACGTTGCAAACAGCAGCGTGCCGGGGCCAGGCAACGAGCGCCGTGGTCGGTAGCGATACGGGTCCGCCCCGCCGCGCAGCGGTTGGCCAACGGCGCTCAGCGGCGGCGCCGGCTGCGGCGCCGGCTCGCCAGCAGACCCCGCGCCTCGTGGACCCGCGTCACGCAGCATCCGCAAGCTGTCCCAGTCGTCGTCCACGGGCACGGCGCTAGGCGCCCCGCGCCCAGGCTGGGAAGTCGTTGGCGGTGGAGTCGCCGGTGGTGGGGCCGGTGGCGGGGCCGCCGGCCGTCCGGTGACCAAGCGCACGAGGCCGCGAGCGGCCATAACCGGCAGAATCAGGATCATCAAGATCAGCGTGACCGGCAGCGACACGATCCGCTGCAGCTTGGACCGTTCCTCGGGAACGCCGGATAACCGGTCCCGCCGCTGAAGGGAGCGATCCCAGCCAGGCTCCGGCGCTGCCGAAACCTCGGACTGGCTGGCCCGTCCGTTAGGCGGTGTCGCGGCAGGCTGGCCCGCCAACATCCAGTCGCCCGCCTCCGCCGGCGTCGCGCTGGCCGCTGGCGACTCGGCGGCAACAGTCAGCACCATGATGTCGCAGCTACCGGCGGCGCGCTGGGCAACGACCGAACAAATGTCGTGCGCGGCACGCTGGGCGCTCCGCTCGTGCAACAGGCCCTGGATCTCGCGTTCGGTCAAGACCCGACGGCATTCCGTAGACGCCAGCACGACCACGTCACCTGGGTCTAGCTCAACCCGGAAAATCTCCACGTCCCGGTCGGGCACGGATCCCGCGAGTGAGTCCGGCGTAGGCTCGGCGGGAAGGGCATTCAAGGCCCCGTCACGCAGCACGAAGACTTGGCTTGGCGGCAATTGGGCCAGGTACAACTGGTCGCCGGCGTGAACAGCGCCCGTGGCGCCGATCATCGCCTCCGGATCGACCACATCCAGGTCGATCGACGCGTTCTGCGCCGCCTGGCGCATACCGTGAACGAGCGCGCTGGCGATCCCCTGCGAGTCGTCGGCGTAGTAGCTTGCGGCAACCGCCCGCCCAAACGACCCGGCTTGCCGGTCGCTGCCGCCCTGAACGACGAGATAGAAGTCGCCGAGCCCCGTACGGTCCGCTGGCTGGCGGTGCACGTGAAGGCGGGGACTATCCTGCCGTGTCACGCCCGCGCTGACAGCCGCCGAGCCTACGTCAACAGCTAGCGTCATAGATGTTGGTGAATCGTGGTCTCCCGCAGGCATGGGCTGCCTGTCCCAGCCGTCGCCGGGACCGGATGCATTGTGGCGCGCATACCCCTATGCTAGCGTGAATGCGGTGTCCGGCTCATCGCCCATCATGTCTTGGAGTTGCCCCTGCGTTCACCATCACCCCGCGCTGACCAGCGGCCGCAGCCCCGCGGCCCGCGAATCAACGAGCAGATTCGCATTCGACAAGTCCGCCTGATTGCCGAAAACGGCGAACAGATCGGAATCACCCCCACCCCAATAGCGCTGGAGATGGCGCGCGAGCGCGGCCTTGACCTGGTCGAGATTGCTCCGAATTCCCAGCCCCCAGTCGCCAAGATTCTCGATTACGGCAAGTTCCGCTACGAGCAGAATCGGCGCCAGGCCGAAAACAAGCGCCGGCAGAAGGCCGGAACCGTCAAGGAAGTCCGTTTCGGCCCCCGGACCGGCGATCACGACATCCAGTTCAAGATCAAGCGACTTGAAAAGTTCCTGCGCGAGGGCAACAAGGTGAAAGCCTGGGTCCGCATGCGGGGCCGCGAACTGGCCCATCCGGAAGTTGCGCTGCGCGTCCTTGAGCGGGTCAAGACCAGCCTTGAACCCTACGGCGTGATCGAACGCGACATCACCCGCGAGCAGGACGGCCGCGTCTTAAGCATCATCATGGCCCCGCAAGGCAAAAACTAACCCGCTAGACCTCGCGGCTTGGAGACCCTATGCCCGCCTCAGTGCGATGGCACCCGGAGGAACAGCGCAATCCCGATGGCAGCGTGCGCCGCGTCCAGGCGGCTTGGCTGGTTGCCGAACCCACCGCCGACGAGCCGCGGCCCCGCTACCTCGCCTACCTGGGCAACAGTCCGCACGTCACCCGGCAGGTCCAGGAGGAATGCCAGGTTCTGTATCCTGAGGTCCGGATTGACTGGACCGCCGTGGCGCGGGCCCTTGAACACCCCCCGCCCATCGAAGGACTCGACCTTGAGACGCTGGCGCAGCGCTGGGCGCAAATGGCCGCCAACCAGGGACTCGACCCCATGGAGGTCGAAGTCCGAATTGGCGGCGGCTGGAAACGCCCGCTCTCCAATCTGGCGCGCCTCCTCTCGGACTCCGCGGCGGTCGCTCGCATGGAGCGTACGTCCGGCTCGATCCTGGCCTACATGCTGGAGTATCACGCCGACTACGCCTACGCCCTCGCCAAGCTGGGGCTCCTCATGACCGGCCAGCACACCGAGCTCGAGCAGTTGGAAGCCGAGGAAGCCACTGAGTTGAAGGGCGCGCCGCGCGCCCGCCAGGTCGAGTTCTGGCGAGCCTCGGCCGAGCGGATCGCAACCTCGCTGAATACCTAGCCGCGTTCCCGCGGCCGCATCTTCCGATCATTGCCAATGCTGTCGTCATTCGTAACCCCGGAGGTCCCCATGTCCACGTTGCCTGCATCCACCTGGTCACGCCGCACCCATACCTGCGGCGCGCTGCGGCGCGCTGACGCCGGCTCGACTGTCGTCCTCAACGGCTGGGTGCACCGCCGCCGTGACCAGGGCGGCCTGATCTTTGTAGACCTCCGCGACCGCTACGGCATCACCCAGGTCGTCATCAACCGCGATGACAACGCCGAAGCGCACGAAACGGCCTCGGGCGTCCGCTCCGAGTACGTCCTGGCCGTCACTGGCCAGGTCCGTGAACGCCCCGCCGGAACCACCAACCCCGACCTCGCCACCGGCGAAATCGAAGTCGGCCAGATCGAACGCGTCGAAATCCTCGCCTCCTCCCAGCCCCCGCCCTTTGAGATCACGTCCGACCGCGACATCGACGAGTCCGTCCGCCTCATCCATCGCTACCTGGACCTGCGCCGAATCCGGATGCGCGAGCTCACCGAACTCCGCTTCAACGTCACCCGCGTCATGCGCGAGTTCCTCTGGGAGCGAGACTTCCTGGAACTCGAAACCCCCACCCTGGTCAAGAGCACGCCCGAGGGCGCCCGCGACTTCATCGTGCCCAGCCGCCACTACCCCGGCCAGGCCTACGCCCTCCCCCAGTCGCCCCAGCAGCTCAAGCAACTGCTCATGGTGGCCGGGCTCGACCGCTACTTTCAGCTCGCCCGCTGCTACCGCGACGAAGACCTCCGCGCCGACCGCACCGCCGAGTTCACCCAGCTCGACATCGAGATGGCCTTCGTCGAGCGCGAGGACATCCTCGAGCTCATCGAAACGCTCTACCTGCGACTCGCCCGCGAACTCTCCACCAAGCGGTTGCTCCAGGAGCCGTTCCCCCGCATCACCTACGCCGACGCCATGGAGCGCTACGGCACCGACAAGGCCGATCTGCGCTTTGGCCTGGAATTGGTGGATGTCAGCCATGCTGCCGCCGGCCACGGCTTCCGCGTCTTCGACCAGGTGGTCGAGTCGGGCGGCGTAATCAAGGCCGTTGTAGCTCCGGGCTCCGCCGCCTTCACCCGCCGCGAGGTCGACAGGCTGCAGGACGTAGTCAAGGCGAACGGTGCCGCCGGACTCGCCACCGTCGCCCTCAACAACGACGGCACCCCTCGTTCGCCGCTCGTCCGCTTCTTCGGCGAAGACGCCCTCCGCGAACTGGCCACGGCCGCCGGCGCCGAGCAGGGCGACCTGGTCTGCCTGGTCGCCGACAAGCGGGAGACCGCCAACGCCGCCCTGGGCGAGCTACGCCTCGCCCTCGGCGAGAAGCTGGACCTGATCGACCCCGACGTCCTCGCCTTCGGCTGGATCATCGACTTCCCGCTCTTCGAGCCCAACGAGGAAACCGGCGGCCTCACCTTCTCCCACAACCCCTTCTGCTCGCCCGCCGACGACTCGTTCGA
>DAOUIX010000118.1:0-29352 GCA_034423235.1 Chloroflexota bacterium
CGTTTTGGTAGGCGCGCAAACATGGGTACCTGGTATCTCGTGCGACACGGCGAGACGGAGTGGAATCGAACGGGCCGGATGCAAGGGCACCTGGGAGTGCCGCTGAACGCCGAAGGCCGCCGCCAGGCAACCCGGTTGGCCGGGCGGCTGCGGCGTGTTGAGTTTTCGGCCATCTACGCCAGCGACCTGGCGCGTGCGGCAGAGACTGCTCAGATCATCGCCGACGGCCGCGACCTTGCGTTCACCCCCGATTCGGACCTTCGCGAATTCTCGGGCGGCGAATGGGAAGGGCTGACGCTGGAGGAAATCGAGACGCGTCATCCGGGATTGCTCGCCGAGCGAATCGAGGCCGGAGGCAACATGGGATGGTCAGCACCAGGCGGCGAGAGCGCCATTGATGCGCTCCAGCGGGTTCGCCGCTTCAGCACGCGCGCGAATGCCAAGCTTGACGCCGGGGAGAACATTCTGGTCGTGGCGCACGGCGGCACCCTGCGCGCCCTTGTGGTCTGCCTGCTGGATCTGGCCGACACCGACTTCTGGAAATTTCAAGTCGACAACACCGCGCTCGCGATCATCAGCGACCATGACGGCAGCCGGGTGCTGGAGTCATGGAACGACACGCACCACCTTGCGAACGCCGACAGCTCCAACTGCGCATGAGCCGGCGTCTGACCCTGGTGCTGGGCGGCGTTCGCGCCGGGAAGAGCCGCTATGCGCAGGAGTTGGCGGGCGAGAGCGGACGGGTGCTGTTCGTGGCCACGGCCGAGGCCGGCGACGAGGAGATGGCCGCTCGAATCGCGGCCCACCGAGCGGAGCGGCCCGCGGCGTGGTCGACACTCGAAGAACCCGTAGATCTTGTGGCAGCCCTTACGCCGCTCGTGCCGGACTTCGACACCGTGCTGATCGACTGCCTGACGCTGTGGGTGAGCAACCTGCTGCTCCAGGACCCTGATCACGAGGCGACGCCGGCACACATTCAGAGGCAGGCCTGTGGCCTCATCGACCTCTACGAGCGGGGCGATGCCTCCTGGATTGTCGTCAGCAACGAGGTCGGGCTTGGCGTCATACCGGCAACCAGGCTGGGACGCGATTATGCGGATGCGCTGGGGCGGGTGAACCAGCAGTTCGCCGCCGCGGCGGACGACGTATTCGTGGTGTTTGCGGGGTTGCCGGTGAATCTAAAGGCGCGCGGCCTCAAGAACCGATGAAGCGTCGGCGGGTGGCGGCGCCGAGCCGGTGCGAACCGGGCGGCTCTCGGCTAGGCAGCCACGAACTGCAGGGCGTATAGGCGCGCACCGCGCATGGCGATTCGCATGCGAATCGGCTGACCGTCAGTTTCGGGCAGCCGTTCGTTGCCAGCCCAGGTCACGACGTGCCGTATGTGGTTGCCAAGCACCCGGTCGCACCTGTCCAGGGTGTATCCCTCGATGCCTCGGCCCTCTGCGTCCTGCAACTCAATCCGCACGTCGCCGCTGGCGGATGCATCGACATTGAGCTCCAGGCGAGTGCCCGAGAAAACGAGCGGCTTCGTGATCAACTGGCCGCCAGCGTAGGCCGCTTCGGCGCTGACGAAGCCGTCCAGGCGCTGCCGGGTCCAAATGACCTGGCCAGCCGGGTTGTTCCTGCGTTTGAGCCCATGCGACTGGTCGTAGGCGGTCGCGTACTGGTAGATCGAGCGGTCCCGAATGACCATGCCGAGCGCCGAATAGAGCATCCTGGATCGCGGTCCGTCGGGATCGATACGGACATAGGGTCTCCGATCCGGTCGTTCCCAGGTGATCCCGTTGCGGCTGACGGCCAGTTGAATCTCCATCAAGCCGTCGTTCCGGCGCGTCTCCGCGTCGAGGATTTCGGCCTCGGTGAAGTGCCGGTAGACCGAGAAGGTCGAGATGTAGACGTCATCGGCCCCCGGGTACTTGACGATCGAGGGCGTGTAGATGTCCATGTCAGGCGGGTCCTGCTCGTCGAGCGCGAGCACCGTGGGAAGCTCGCCGGTAAGTCGCGGGCCACGCACATCAACCGGCGAATCGGTGAGTTGCCAGCCGTCCCGCGACGTGAGGTCATCGGTTTCCCAGCGCGCGACCGCACGCCGCCACGGCCCGTTGGCGCTCAGCGACCTTTCGTCGCGCCCGGTCGGGACCCAGTTGCGGAAGTACGCCACGTAACGTCCGATCCGCTCATCCCAGAAGACCTGGTTCTGCGAGTCGCCGTGCAACGAGACGCCGTTTCCACCTTTCCAGGTGAATCGAAGGCCGTCGGGCGACACGGAATAGCCGAACCCGAGAGGACCGACGTCCGGATCCCAGTTAAGCCAATACCCCTTGTAGCGCTCCTCGGGAGGCGCGGTTGGGTCCTTGAAGACGCTCCCGGGCGTCCCGAGCAGCAGGTTGTTGGAGCGGACGCCGTTGAGCTCAACGAGTCCGAGGTCCGGCTTTCTCCAATGGACGCCATCCAGCGACTCGGCATATCCCCAGCGATACGAATGGAGATTGCCGGCCCCCATGTTGCTGGACGCGTACCACATGCGGGCCAGACCGTTGTCGTCGATCACCGAATTCATGAAGTGGATGTGGTGCTCCCAGGCCCGATCCCGGTGAATGGCCACCCCACCGACAGTCGGCGGATTCACTCGCAGCGACACATCGTCAGCTTGATCGATAAGCGAGAAATCGATAAAGAGGTGCTTTCGAGTGCCGAGATCGATTGGCTCGCTCGCGTGGCCTGTCACACTCCTGCCTCGACTTCTATTGCCGTCTGGGCCCTGGCCTGTGCGCCGCGGTGATCCGGAGGCGCGCATTGCCAGCCAGATCGTGCCGCGAGCCAAACCCTAATACAACGTTCGAGGCCGAGTCAGCGGCCCGACGGTTCCGCGTGTCTGGACGCTTCCCCGAGGTCCTTTTCGAGCGAATCGAGCGGCGGCACACCTGCCGATCCCCGGTGGCTGAATCGAATCGGTAATGCCGGGTTGCGGTCAGGCGGTGGCGGCGCAGCCTCATTCGCCGGCCCGCTCCGCCTCGACGCCGCCGCCAATCACCTGGCAGTCGTGAAGCGCCACGATTTCCGGCAGCCGCTGTCGTGCCGAATGCGCAGCCCAGGTGATTCGCTCGGCGTCGGCATCGAAGAGCAGCCCGATGACCGTGCCGCTGTGCGCAACGTTGACGCCGAGTGCACCGGCGTCTTGGCTCAGTTCAAGCGCCGCCGGGAGTTGGGGTTTCGGCAGGATCTCCTGGTTCGCCAGGCTGCTCAGCGTCGCGCCGCGGCCGATTGGTTCGGGATCTCCACTTGCCAATCCGGCGGTAATGAGTTCAAGCGCCTCGCGGAAGCGGACTCCGCTTGGCCGGGCCGCAGCCGTGTGTTCCATCGCGTTGAAAGCCTGCGTGTCGACCTCACCGGCGAATTCGAGTACCAGTACCCGCATGGCGGGTGGCTGCCCCAGCGATCGAGCAATCCGGCCATCGCGATGGTCGAAGAGCGCCATACCTGGGAGCATCAGGCCGTCGCTGGGTTCGATGGTCAGCGCCAACTCCGCCTGCTGTCGTGGCGCAAGGGTCGTCCCGAGTGCCGCGGAGGTTGCTCCAATGGCCGCCGCCAGGTCGGCGGTGCTGCTGGCCATGCCCTTCGAACGCGGCAGCGCGCTCTCCAGGTTGAGCCGGGCGTTCAGTTCCGGGCAACCAAGCATGTCCAGAGTTGACGCGACAGCCCGGCGAGCCTTCGGGGCATCGACGGGACCGCGGACGCGCCCCGCCCCGTCGGATAGTTCAACGACGGCTTTCGAACCAACGTCGATCGGACAGGTCACCATCACCGAGACGCCGTCCAAGTGGCCCTGGGCCAGTTCGCCGCAGGTACCAGGCGCCCAGGCCGAACCGCGTCCGACAACATTCGCGGTTCGGCACGGTTCGGACGGCGTCTTCACCGCGTCAAGCCCATCGTGCGATAGACCAGCCCCATGTCCAGGTGTCGCCGCACCAGCGCCGCCAGCTTGTCGTACTCAGCGTTTGGTTCGATGTCATCCTCGGTTGACACGACGTTGAGACCCCGCCGCATGCCGGCACAGGCCAGGATCGAGCGGCGCACATCTCGGTTGTGGAAGAGGCCGTGCAGGTACGTTCCAAGGGTGAGCCCTTCGGAGTCCAGCGCACCGTCCGGCAGCTCGACTTCCTTCTGCGAGCGGGAATGAAGGACGAATGGGCTCGCCAAATCCGCCCCTGAGGTCTCCCCCATGTGAATCTCGTAGGCCACAACTTCAGCGCCGCGACCGTTGCCAAGCAGTCCCTCGTCGCGCGTTACCCGTCCACGAACCTGGTGCGTGGCTTTGTCTCGTCGAAAGGTCGTGGTCGTGGGCAGCAGACCGAGGCCGCGCGACTGCCTGACCGCGGATTCCACCCCATCCGGATCCAAAAGCCCTTCTCCCAGGATCTGGTAGCCCGCGCAGATGCCAATGATCGGCGTTCCACCTCGGCGCGCGGCCGTGATCTGAGCATCCAGGCCCTGCGCCCGCAGCCAGCCGAGGTCCGCCACGGTGGTCTTGCTTCCGGGAATCACGACAAGATCCGGATCGCCAAACTCCGCCGTCCGACCCACGTACCGAACGCGCACACCCGCCTCGTGGTGCAAGGGGTCGAAGTCATCGAAGTTGGCGATGTGAGGCAGCCGCATGACCGCCACATCAATGGCGTCATCGCCTTCGGTTTCCGTGTCCGCCCCGAGACCAACCGAGTCTTCCTCAGGAACGTGAATGTCATTGAAGTAGGGCACGACCCCGACGACGGGCACCTCGGTTCGTTCGTGCAAGAACTCCAAGCCCGACGTCAGCAGCGACGGGTCACCCCGGAACTTGTTGATTACGTGTCCGCACACCAGCGCTCGTTCCTCCGGCTCCAACAACACCATCGTTCCCACGAGTTGCGCGAAGATTCCGCCGCGGTCGATGTCGCCGACCAGCAGCACGGGCGCGTTGGCGTGCAGGGCCACCCGCATGTTGACGATGTCGTGATCCTTGAGATTGACCTCGGCGGGGCTCCCGGCGCCCTCCATTACCACGACGTCGAACTCCGCCCGTAGCCGATCGAGTGCGGACGTGATCTGCGTCCAGATTCTGGGTTTCAGTTCGTGGTATTCGCGGGCGGAGGCCACGGCACGTGGACGCCCCATCAGCACAACCTGCGACCGCCGGTCGCCCTCGGGCTTGAGCAGCACCGGATTCATCTCCACGCGCGGCGCAACCAGCGCCGCCGCCGCTTGCACCGCCTGCGAGCGGCCAATCTCGCCGCCGTCGGGCGTTGCGTAGGAGTTCAGCGACATGTTCTGTGCCTTGAACGGTGCGACCTGGTAGCCGTCCCGCGCAAAAATCCGGCAAAGCGCCGTGGCGATGACCGATTTGCCGGCATGCGATGACGTGCCTTGCACCATCAGGACCTTGGCGCCACCGCGGCTAGTCATGGGTCAGCACGTCTCGCAGCGCCCCGGTCAGCAGCGCGCACTCATCGAGCCGTCGCGCGGCGATGCGGATGTAGGCGGGCAAGCCAAACGAAGTGCAATCCCGCACCACGAGCCCCCGGCGCAGGAGAGCATGTCGAACCCTCGTGGCGTCGCCCACCCGCGCAAGCAGAAAGTTGGTCGCCGAGGGCAACGCCGGCACGCCCATCGCCTTCAACTGGGCGTACAGATACGCCTTGGAATCACGAATCACGCGTTGAGCCGCGGCGACGTGCGCCTCGTCCGCCAGCGCGGCAATTCCCACAGCCTGCGCAACGGCATTCACGCTCCACGCTGGCTGCAAGCGTCGGGTCGCCTCGACTACCGGCGCCGAAGCCGCCATGTACCCCAGCCGCACACCGGCCAACCCATGATCCTTGGTCATCGACTGCAGCAGCGCCAGGTTCCCGCGGCTCAACAGGGGAGTCGCGTCC
Organism: Chloroflexota bacterium; assembly: GCA_034423235.1. GTDB lineage: Bacteria > Chloroflexota > UBA11872 > UBA11872 > UBA11872 > UBA11872. Next base: position 5,913 of record DAOUIX010000118.1, read on the forward strand.
CACTCGTCGTCGGCAAGTGGCGCGTAGGACGAATCCAGCACCAGCAGACCACCTGGACCTGCGGCGGTGCTCAAATCTCGAACATCGTCCTCGTCGAGATAGACGCCGGTGGGATTGTTCGGATTGCAGAGAAACACTATGGCTGGCCGCAACCCTTCGATTGCCTGAACCGCCGACGGAATCGACCAGTTGAAGCCGTTCGCGTCGGAAGCTCGGACGAACCTCACGTCCGCGTCGGTAAGACCTGCGGCTGCTGCGTACTCGCCAAACGTGGGAGCGAAGATCACGCAGGGCGAACGCTGCCCCAGTCTTGCGCGCGCCAGTAGGTGAATGAGTTCCGTTGAGCCGTTCCCAATCATCAGCTGCTCAACGGCGACGCCAACTCGCGCCGACAGCGCTTCTCGCAACAGCAGGCACTCGCGATCCGGATAGCCCGAGAGGTCAGCCACTGCGGAGGCTTCTCGCGCCAGCCTGGATGCGCCCAGCGGATTTACGTTGGAACTGAAGTCGACAACATCGGTCCGAGTCAACGCTGTCGCGCGTAACTCCGCATCATCCAGTCCGCCATGCACCGTAAGCGCCTCGGCTCGCGGGACCCGACTAGCCACTGATTGCGTGCCGTGCCGCCAGCAGACCGAGTGCAACGACTATTGCCAGCAGGGACGTTCGGTGTGCGATTGATACGGCGCGACCAATGTCATCCGGGCCGGGATCCCGTAATCCCGCGCCCAGGCGGTAGTGCCCCGGCTTCTCCAGGCGGACTCCCAGCAACCCGGCCATGGCCGACATGGTGACGCCGGCATTTGGGCTGGACGTCTGCCCCCGGTCTCTCAGCATCGCCCGCCAGCCACAACGAATCGGACATCCGGCCAGCACACCGCCAGCTAGCAGCAGTCCGGCGCTTAGCCGTGCAGGAAGCAGATTGACCAGATCGTCCAGCCGAGCCGCGGCCTTGCCCAGGTACTCGTAGCGCCCGCGATAGCCGATCATGCTGTCCATGGTGTTCACGGCCCGGTAGGCGATTGCGCCGGGTACGCCAAGAAGCGCATAGGCCAGCCACGGGCCCACGAAGCTGTCGGTCGAGTTCTCGGCCACAGACTCGATGGCCGCCGCCGCAACCAGGGGTCGGCTCAGCGAACTCGCGTCGCGGCTGACAAGGCTTCGCAGGCTGTGGCGCGCTACGTCGATCTGCTCCTTCTCGAGGTGCCCCCTGGTCCGCACTGCCGCAGCCGAGAGCCCTGTAAACGTAAACGCGGTGCGCAAAAGCACAGCGCCGCCAAGTACATACGCAATTTGATGAATCGAAGCCAGTAGCGTCATGCACAACCAGGCCAGCGTTGTCGCGATTCCGACAACCGAGACGACCATGGCAATACCAAACAGAAACGCAGCCAGCGGTCGCTCTGGCGCCAAGCGTTCCATTGCGGAAGTCAGTCGGCCTAGCCACACCACTGGATGCACAGCGCCCGGCGGTTCCGGTAGTAACCGGTCCGATACCACGGCTATCACCAGAATGGCGGCATCCCAGGGCAGCTGATCCAGGTAATTCACGGTCGACGCAAGCGAGATTTCTATTGCCGAGAAAGGGTGAATTGACAAGTGTACCTGGATCTCCGATGAGACCACAACTTTCGGCCAAAAACGATCGCAAAACCTTCTTTCGATTTGTGCCCTTAGGCTATAACTTTGAATAGAGTGACCGATTAGAAGTCGCGCATCCTGCGCTGGCGATGCACGTGCCGGGCTTGAGCCCTACGCCTTGCCCCTGTACCCGCTTCGGCGGCGCCTCAACTCCTCGCTGTGTGGTCACAGCAGAGACCGGGTCGACCGCGCATGCTCGTAGGATCACGTGGCGTTCACCCGAAAGCCTGGGACCCGTGTCCGGCAAAGCGGGCGTGGCTGCTGTTGGGGCAAGCCTGAGCGCCGCGTGCGCTTTCCCGCGGGCACTCGGAGCTCCGACGTAATTCTGCTAGGATGACCGCCGGTTCGCCCCTAATGCTCTTGAAGCTCTCCGCCTTCTGGACACATCACCTGACTCACCGTCCGGCTCTCACCGTCGATTGGCACAAGCGGGTCGCCACTCGACCGTCCGCACGCTAGGCATGGGCATGCGGCCATGAGAAACATCACGATCATGTCCCGCCGCATTACCGAAGCGCCGGCATTTGATACGGGCATTGTTGCCATCATCATCCTTAACGCCGTCCTTTTGGGCTTTGGAACCTCGCCCGAACTCAGTCAATCGTACGGCTACCTGATCGATATCGGCCATAACGTAACCCTTGCCATATTCATCGCGGAAGCCATTCTGAAGATGGTCGCGTCCTCCCCACGTGTGGCGGGGTACTTTCGAGATGGCTGGAATGTGTTCGACTTCCTCGTCATCGTCTTCGCGCTGATCCCGGCAACCGGACAATACGCCATCATCGCTCGTCTCGTACGCTTGCTGCGCGTGCTGCGCCTGGTATCGACGATCAGGGATCTCCGACTGATCGTAACCGCGCTGGTTCGTTCGATCCCAAGCGTTGGTCATGTAATGCTTCTCATGAGTATCGTAGTATATATTTATGCCATCATTGGATACCATCTTTTCAGTGAGCATGACCCACAAAACTGGCGAGATCTTGGCAAATCACTGCTCACCCTATTCAACATCATAACCCTTGAAGGGTGGACGGATATCATGTTTAAGGCAATGGAACTGAACGAGTTTTCCTGGCTCTATTTCGTCAGCTTCGTCGTGATCGGAACGTTCGTCGTCTTCAACCTCTTCATTGCAATCATCATCAACAACCTCGACGAAGCCAAACTCGAACGCCTGCGTGATCTCGAACAGCCGGTCTCAAGGGAAGAGTTGCTGCGAGAACTCCGCGCAACGCAGGATGCCCTCCAGCGACTCGAGAGCCGTATCGAGGACACCTAGCCCCACGTCCCCAGCGCCGGGCGAGCGCCGGCCACGTCTCGACCACTCGGCGCCCGCGGCCGCCACTTACGCCCTCATATACCCCAATGCCAAGGCAACCGCTCGTTCTTACCGCTCAGAATCGCCCACAATCTCGGGCACATGGCCCTACACGAGTGGGCAGCCGTAGCCGACCTCTTTGAACGACCGCATCACCTTCAGCATGTCGACGTCACCGTTGTCGATGAACGTCTCCGCGAACTTGGGATGCGTGCCTGCCTCAACCGTACCGGTCACCGGACGAGCCCTGTCGAGTACTAGCCCTCCTCGGGAAGCAGAACCACCCGCACGTACCGGTCGTCCGTCAGGTAGCGCTGGGCCGTAGCGACGACGTCCTCGAGGGTCAGAGCATCCAGGCGTTCTTCGAAGTCGAGGATCCCGGTAAAGTCCTGACCCCGTTGCAATGAACCTTGGATCTGACCCAGCCAGAAACCGTTGTCCCGCAGTTGCTCTTCTCGGGGGGTGCGAAGCAACTCCTTCGCCGTATCCAGGTAGTCCTGTTCACCCCCGTCGCGCAGCCAGGCCAACTCAGTAAACACCTCCGCCAGGAGTTCGTCGGCGCGATCGGGATCACTTCCGTAGCTGATGGAGATTCGATACTCGGGGTCTGGAAAGAGACTCGCCCTGGCGCTCGCGAAAGCGAAATAGGTGCCGCCGAGCGCCTCGCGCAGCCGCTCGCGCAGTCGAATCGTGAGAATCTCGGCGGCTGCCGTAAGCGAAAGCGCTTCATCCCGGCTCCAGTCCATCTCGCCTGCGAACACCACGACCGTCCGGCTGCGCGGCTCGATGCCGCTGCGCACGACGTGGTCCTCCAACCCGGTTGGCGGGTCCACTCCAACGTCGCGCCACTGCTCCACGCGTCCGCCGGCCGGCAAGCTGGCCAGGTAGGTCTCCGTCAACGAGCGCAGGCTTTCCCATTCAAACGCGCCCACGAAAACGAACGTCGCGTCGCCCAGGTCCGCAAACCGGTCGGCGTACACCGCTTCGGCGCGCTCGATGCTGAGTTCGTCCAGCAGCTCAAGCGTGAGCGGTCGCCGGCGGAAGTGATTCTGGCTCAGCACGCTGTTCACGGTATCGGAGAACACCGCGTCCGGCTGGTCGGCTCGAGTCTCAGCCAGGGTCCGCAGGCTCGTCTCGTACGTCGAGTAGTAGACCGGGTCAAGTCTCGGCGCGGTCGCGTACAGCGTGATCAGTTGAAACAGGGTTTCAATGTCTTCCGGCGAGGTCTGGCCCCGAAAGCCCTCGTTGAGTTCCCCGATGTAGGGGGACACCGACACCCGCTTACCGGCCAGCAATTTATCCAGGGCCACGTTGTCGTGCTCGCCAACGCCACTGCCCGCCACCAGCTGGTCTGCATACACGGCGGACACGTAGTCGGCGTCGTCAACCAGCGAGTGCCCACCCGGACTGAACGCGCCAAACACAATCTCGTCGTTTTTGAAGTCGGTCTGCTTGGCGATCACCGTTATCCCGTTGGACAGCGTCCAGCGCACGGCATCGATCGACTCGATCGGCTCGTCCGAGACGATGGACCCCGGCGTTGGCAGGTCCGCGAGCAGCGGGATATCGGCAAAATCGTCCGCGTACGGCTCGACAGCCAGCGAGTCCGCTTCCGCGAGTTGCTCTTGCAACACCGAGGCCAAGCCTTCGTCGTCCAGTTCCTCGCCGCCCTCGGGACGCATGACCAGGAGCACGGTATTGCCGGGCTCTGCCCAGGTCACTGCAACGTCATGAACGTCGGTCAGCGAAATCTCGGGAAGCATCGCCTGGTACAACTCCCACTCGGCCTCGATTCCGGGCGCCGGAATCCCTCGCAGGAAGTGGTCCGTGTATTCCTGGGCAAAGTCAGCCGACTCTCGCTGATCCCGTTCCTTGTAGATACGCTCAATGGCACTCAACAGGTTGACCTTCTCTCGAGCCAGTTCACTCTCGGTGAATCCGTGCTGTCGAGCGCGCTGCGTTTCCTCCAGCAGGGCCGCAAACCCTGGCTGAACGCCATCCTGCTCCACCCATGCCCCGAACTGAACGACGTCAATTGCATCCACAAACGGGCCACGCGAGCCGCCAGCCCCAAGGTAGGGAGGATCTTCGACCTGGCCCCGCTCGAACAATCGTGCGTTGAGCATCATGAACGCAAGCCGTTCCACCACGATGCGCCGAAGCGCCGCCAGGTCCTGGCCCGTCTCCGGAGACAGCTTCCGCAGAAGGAACAGCTGCGTGCCCGGCGCCTCCGGGTCACTGAACACATTCACACGGGGCGCCTCGTGCTCGGGCACCTCAAAGCGCGGCCGGCTGCTCGGTGCCGCGACCGCGGCGCTGGCCTGGGCGGCTTCGCCCTCGGGAGGCGGTGCAAAATGCTGCCGTATCTTCGCTTCCATGAGCTCGACGTCGAAGTCCCCGACGGCGATAACGGCCATTAGGTCCGGCCGGTACCAGCGCTCGTAGAATCCCCGCAGGCGCTCCGGCGGTGCGTTCTCAATGACCTCCAGCAACCCAATTGGGCTCCGCTCGTTATATCGGGAGTCACCAAAAATCAGCGGAAACCAGTTGTCTTGAAAGCGCGCGCCAAATCCGCGAAAGAGACGCCACTCTTCCACGACGACTCCGCGCTCCAGTTCAACTTCTTCCGGATCGAACGCAATCGCGTAGGCCCAGTCGCTGAGAATCTCAAAGGCGGTTTCGAGAATCTCCGGATCGTCGGTTGGAATCTCAAGGAAATAGTTGGTGCGGTCAAAGCCTGTGGAGGCGTTCACGTCGGGTCCAAAGTTGCTGCCGATGGATTCCAGGTATTCGACGATCTCCTGCTTGGCAAAGCGCTCGGTGCCATTGAAGGCCATGTGCTCGACGAAGTGGGCGAGACCTCGCTCTTCTTCTTCCTCGAGAATCGATCCGGCCTTCACGACCAGTGACAGCTGCGCCCGCTCGCGCGGCTCTTCGTTGTGCCTGATGTAGTAGACCAGCCCGTTGCTTAGCGTGCCGCGAGTGACCAGCGGATCAAAGGCGAGCGCGGCGTCGGGTTCGGCTTCCGGTTCCGCCGTGGCCGTCGGCTCCACCGTCGGCGTCGGCGTGGCAACTGCGGGTGTGGCAGCAGGCGTCGGATCGGGGCTTGGCGTGCGGGTGGGCTCGAGCGGCTGCGGACTTGGCGTCGGCGCCGCTGCGGCCGGAGTGGCTGTCGCCGGCGGCCGCGCCTGTGCCGGTGAGGCCGCCGTGGCCGTCGGCTGAGGACTCGCCACGGCCGTCGCGAAGGTGGGCGTTGCCGTAGCCGTCGGTTCCGGTTCGACGGTTGGCGCAACGGCAACTGCTGTGGCTGCGGGCGTCGGCTGCGGATCCGTCGCCGAGGGACTGGGATCACATCCCGCCAACGCCACCACGAGCAACGCCGCGCAGCCTGCAATCAGCAGTGACTTCAATCGTGCGCTCATTTAGCTCGTCTTTGGGCGCTCAACGCCCCGCTCTATGCCTCAATCGAATATTAGGAATCTCTCGGCCTTGTATTCGTCGCAAATGCTACCAATTGAGATTCCAGATCAGTCTGGCCAGCTCTCCACTTGGCCATTGGCCAGTGCTCAAACAATCCTTACCTGAATCGAAAACCCTTCTAGGAAGCCTGCTATTTCTATCCGAAAATGATCGATGATCGAATCTTCCATCCAACCCGATCTTGGCGCCACACCGGAACCTCGGAATGCGGTCCCCCGCTGGATCCCTCGCAAGCCCGTATCGGTCTGCTCCGGCCCTGTACGTCCACTATTCGGCTCTTTAGCCGCCGAGCCTTGACTCGCCAGGCGAAGCCGGAAGCGAACGCCGGTTCCTGGCCGACCCAAGCCGAGAGCCCAACCAGGCTGCATGCCGCCTCCGAGCGTGGGCCAGATTTGCCTATCAGCGCATCGTTCACCTGAGGCAGTTCACACACCGGACGCTCGGGACCCTGGCACGGTGCCGCACGGCTAGTCAGCGCGTACGAGGAGCGGAGAACGGGATTCGAAGCCGCGACATCCAGCCTCGATGCACGACTGGCCCGAGACCCGCCTGGCTCATCGCTCTTACAGGTTTGAGACACCGCTTTCGCAGCCGCACCAGCCCTGCAGGTTTGCTGTCGCTGGCTCGGCAGATCTGCGTGCAATACGCGTCCAGGTTTGCGTAATGGCCCAGCCCCGAAGGCCGCCCGCAGCGGCGTGGCACTTCCGGTCTCGCCACCAGTCCATCAGCTTTGGAAGCATGTGGCAGTACGACCATCTGTGAGCACCAAAGTCAGCATTGCGTCGCCGCGCGGTTTGGGGCGTCGATCTTGGCCGCCGCCGGATCCGGGTGAACGAGTCACCGTTCGAATCCCCGTCCGCCGGCAGCGACTGCCGACGCAGGCAATCGAGGATGAGGCCGTGTCGCGGCCTAACCCTAACGGCGGATTCGATTCCGCGGTTCCTTCCACGGTCATGGGGCATCCGTAGCTACGAAGTGGAGGAAGTGGAACTCACGGGAGCAATTGACTCTCCGGGATTCCCACCTGCTGCAGAAACCTCCGCACGGCCACCGCACACTCCTGCGGTTTTTCGAGTTGCAGGAAATGTGTCGTGTCGGGAATGAACTCATGGTCCACGTCCGCGTCTCCATAGTCGAACGGCGGGTCGCTCGGGTTCTGTGCGGCGGGGTCTGCGGCTACGATTTTGACCGGACACCTCATGGCGCCAAAATCGACGGTCACCGCATACGTTGAGGCATGGTCCCAGATCTGCGCCTCGAACTCGGCGGGACACCTGAGCTCGAACCCCTGGCCGGTCGCCGACGCCCTGAGGGTCGTTCTCGCCACAAGTTCGAAGACTCCCGGAACGGCCCGCTGAAAATAGGGCAAATAGGTATGAAGTTCCGCCAGCTCTTCCCTGGACCGGAACCATGCTGTCCTCCGCCTGAGCATGTCGGCTGTGTTCTTGGCCTGCGATTCGAACGCCCGGTACCTGGAGCCACGGTTGCAGAGGGGCGGGGCGAAAAGCACCAAGGCGGAGTAGCCGTCTCCCCGCGACGGCGCATGCAGGCATGCCAGGGCTGAAATGGAGTGAAACACGCCAACGGTCGGTTTCTCGCCATAGCAACGGCCGATCGCCTCGCGAATGCGGTCGTGGTCTCGTGCAAAGGCGCCGACGCGGTGGTCCGTCTGGGCGCCGACGTTGTTCCAACCGTGATTCCGTAGGTCGTGGACAAGCAAGTCGAAATCGCGGCACAGGAGCGACCAAAATGTGTAGTAGAGGTCAATGGCCAGGCCGTTACCGTGGCTCAGTACCAGCCTGGGGCCCTCCGGGTTTCCGTGGCGCCGCAGCATGATCACGGTGTCGTCGTCCACCTGGACTGAATGAACCGACAACGGCTTTGGAATCTCCCAGATGGCTGCGAGAGACCCTTTCACGGTCCGCACCCTCCTGGCAGATCGACCTTCTTGCCGCAATCTGAATGACGTCCGAGTGCGTGACCTGCGCTCCAGGCCTGATGCCGCCCGACCGGTGACACCGGGGTCCTCGTCAAAGCCATTCCTCCTCCCCGGCCTCAGCAGTAGCCGGGGACTGCACGACGACGCGGCACATGCCGAGCATTGACTGACCTGTTCGTCTGATCGGCGTGGCCACGATGACGAACGACACGGTCACGGCACGCAACCTACGGACGTTGCCTGACATTGCGGCGGGCTGAAGATCCGCCTGGTGCGGACGTCGTGGAAGGCGGTCGGCCACCGGGCAGATCGGGGGGCAGCATGCGCGAGTGGGGAGTGACCATGGCGCAAGCGTAGCGGGGCGAGATTGGAACGGGCGGAAGGCTGGATGTTGCGAACCGCCGCGACCCGGCCGATTCCGCCGATCAATGCCTGTTAGGAGCGGGGGACGGGATTCGAACCCGCGACATCCAGCTTGGAAGGCTAGCGCTCTACCATCTGAGCTACCCCCGCCAGCAGGACGGCTCCCCACACGCGGCGTTCCGAGGATGTGCGCCGCTGCAAGCCGCCGCCCTGGCCGCATCGATCGTACCGAACCCGGCGACTCGCATTTCTCCGCCACCCAAGGTCGCCGTATCCGCTAACATGCTGGCCGCCAGACGGGCGCGCACCGGCATTTGGAGCGCACGCCCCGCACATCGGTTGGACGACCATGACTCGTCATCCTCGAATCCAGCAGACGAAGGCAACGCCGCGCGCGTGAGCGACCTGCACTTCGGCCACTTTTCGGCCATCCCCGAGTACCGCCAGGTCAATCGCGACCTGGTCGCCCGGCTGTTGGACCGTCTGCCCAACCCATTCGTGCACCTGGACGTGGCCACAGGCGCTGGCTTGATCCCACAACTGATCGTCGAGGAGGCCACGGCACGTGGCTATCGAGGGCGTGTGATTGCGCTTGACCGCAACCAGAAGGCGCTGGAGATCGCCCGCGAGACCGTGCTTGGCAACGACCACGTCAGCGTCACGTTCGTCCATGGCGATGCGCGCGACGTTCGGGTGTCCGTCGAGGAGCACCTGCCGCCCGGGGGCGTGGACTCGGTCAGCATCCATGACGCAATTCACGAGATCGAAGGCGTGGAGAATCAGCGCCGCGTCTTTGCCTCGCTGGCCGATGTCGCCCGCAGCGGAGCCTTCCTGTCCATCAATAGCTCCTTCACCTCCACGTCCATGGCCGTCGGGCACTCAATGCGTGGCCACGGCGAGTGGAAGCTCCACTTCGTTCGCCTCACCGGCGCAAAGCGCGAGCGCCGCATCAAGACCCTCGCCTATCGCACCCACGACGACTACAAGCAGATGATCGAAGACGCCGGCTTCCGCGTCGTGCACGAGGAAGACCGCGAAGTCTTCCTCACCAGGGCCGCGCTAAAGGCCATTGCCCGCTACCCCGAGTTCGTGCGCGGCATGGCCAGGGATTTGACCTTCACGCGCGACGTCAGCCTGGCTGAGCTCAGCGACGCGATGAGCGCGGCGGTTGACAAAATCCGCTTCGACGGAATGCCCCGGCTCTGGTACGGGGTCATCGCGCAGAAAGTTGCAGCCGCGCCGGCTTAACCCGGCCTGCGCGCCTACGCGGCTCCGGCCATATAGCGCCACCACGCGCGCCAGGCCTGTCCCATGGCGACAAACCCGTCGCCAGCCCATCGGGACCGGTATTGGCCGGCCGCGTCGTTGTAGAACGCGTCAATCTCCGCCGCATCCCAGCCGTCCGTGTCGAACAAGCCTTGCTGTGGCACGCGCGGCAGGTAGCGGATCTTGAACATGAACCGCCACTCGTCGGTCTGGTTCGGCTGCGCGCAGTGCCACAGCGACTCGTGCATGAACGCGATCCGCCCTCCGGGGCCGGTGAGCTGTCGCTGCCCCAGAAAATTCTTGTAGCGCGTCACGTCGTGATAGCTCACGCGTCGCACGTGCGAGCCGGGAAGCACCAGCGTGGGCCCCATCTTGGCCGGCGCGTCATGCGGGAAGTAGCAGACCAGGATGTCGAACTGTCGCGGATGATCCACCGCCAGGCTGGAATCCACGTGCCAGCGCTGTGCCTCACGCTTGCCCGGGGCGACCGTGTGCAGGAAGGAATGGTCGTGCACCGGATCAGGTCCCACCAGGCTCGCAACCACGCCCTTCACCGCCGGTAAGTTAAAAACCTCGCGCACCGCGTCGGAGTAGTCCCAGAACTCGTTGGGTCGATTCGGGTTGTAGCCCCGGTTCCTTGGATAGGCCAACGCGTCGCGGTGGACCTGCGCGTTCAACTCGGCGGGAATCAGATCACCGTATTCCACATAACCGTCGACAACGAAACGAGCCATGTCCATCGCCCGCAGGTGGTGGCTAGTCGCAGTGGTTGTCGTCATCGGCAGACTCCAGGGAAACGAAACGCTCCAGGACATATTCCCACGGCAGCGGGCCGGTCTCGTACTCGGCGCCCCGCGGGTAGGTGGGCAACTGCGGAAGTTGCAGCACGCGCCAGCCGTCGTGCATGGCATCCACCACCGACGCGTAGGGCGGTTCCGGCTGGTCGCCAGCCTGCATCTGCTGATCGCCGGCCGGACGCGCCCCGTCGTAGAGCGCCCAGGCCACGGTCGTCGAGCCGAGGTCGGGTTCGGCCAGGTGCAAGATCAGAATCTGCTGCCGCGTCTCAGGCATCGCGATGAGCTGTGGGCGTTCAGGGCATGCGCGTCAACGGCGCCATGGTAAACCGCCGGCTCGTCCAGGGCGCCGCCGAAAGGCAAAGCCGCAGCGGCCGTGGGATGCTTGGCCACTCGCGTCGCCCGGTCGGGAGTCGACATGCAGCTGGTTCGGTTTACCAAGTTCTGGGAAGACCTGAACGTTCGCCAACTCGGTGAACGTGCGGGCCAACTCGGCTATGACGGCCTGGATCTCGCCGTCCGCGACGGCCACGCCATCAGCGCCGACAACGTGACCGACGAATTACCCGGCGCCGTGCGTGCCTGGCGGGACCTCGGTGTCGACTGCCCCATGATCTCCTCATCCACAGATCTCATCGACCCCGACGCCGACAATGCCGTGACACTGTTCGAGGCCGCGGCCGCGGCCGGTGTACCGCGCATCAAGATCGGCTACTTCAAGTTCACTCCCGGGGACGCCTTCGAGGAGCTTTGGACGCTTGCCCGCCGCCGCCTGGAAGGCTTCCAGCGCCTCAGCCGCCGAACCGGCGTGCAGACCATGTACCACACGCACAGCGGCCAATGCCTCGGATCCAACTGCGCCGGCCTACGCCACTTGCTACAGGACTACGACCCCGCACACGTGGGGGCCTACGTGGATCTCGGCCACATGGCGATCAACGGCGAAGACGTGCAGATGGGCCTCGCCATGCTGCGCGACCGCCTCTCAGCTATCGGCGGCAAGGATGCCCGCCACTTCCCAGACCAGCGTTCCGACCGCCGGGCCAGCTTCACGGACGGCTTCGTCTTGCTCGGACAGGGCGCTGCCGAGTGGCCGGAAGCCATGGCGCTGCTCACGGCATGGGGCTTCAACGGCCCCATCACCATCCACACCGAGTACACCACCGACCAGGACGTCATTTCCACCGTCGGCGCCGGCGAATACACGCCCGAAGCCATTGCCCTGCGCGAGCGTGGCGAGGTGGAAGACCTGGCCTATCTGCGGGGGCTTCAGAACTCCGCCTGAGCTGGCGCATCTTCTGTTCGGCGGCGTGTGGGCCGGCAACTCTCGGTTCAGGCCGTCAGCGTGCGGACTCCATACCGCGGAATGTTTGCGTCCCGCGTCACCAGGATCAGTCCCTCAGCCTGCGCCTGCGCCACCAGCATCCGATCAAACGGGTCCGTGTGCAGCAACGGCAAACTGCCGGCCCGCTCGGCGTGAAACGCCGTGATCGGGAGTTCAATGAATCCGTTTTCTTCTATTGCATCCAGCACATTCCTCGGTACGTCCAGCTTGCCCCTAGCTCGCTTGATGGATATCTCCCAGATGCTGGCCGCGCTTACGAACACAGCACTACCCGGATCGGCAATTGCGTCATAAGTCCTGGAACTGAGTCTTGGCGGGTCATTCGCCTGCCACCAGATCAGCGCATGGGTGTCCAGCAAGAGCGCCTGACCGACCCTAGACAGGCTCGTCGCTCCCGTTGCCCTCAAAAGCGTCGATAACTTCCTGGGGCGTCTCGTCAAAGTCCGGCGCCATCCAGACCCGGCCTTCCCACCCGCCAGGGCGACGTGGCTTCGCGGCGCCTCGGTACGGCAGCAGATAGAGATACGGCTCCCCGTCTCGCGCAATCACGATTTCCTCCCCTTGCCAGGCTCGCTCACCCAGCTTGGAGAGGTGCGTCTTGGCCTCATGCATGTTGACTTGCACACTTCGCCTCCGCCCGTGATTAGCTAACCTTAGCTAGCATACCGGATCGGTCACCACCGGTTGCGCCAAGCGCCGGAACTACAGACCCCGGTGGCGACGACAATGGCGGCTCACGGCTAGACCAGATTGTCGCCTTCCTTGCCCTCGAAGGCGTCGATCACGTCCTGCGGCGTCTCATCAAAGTCCCGCGCCATCCGGATCTGGCCCTTTAAGTCACCGAGCCCACGAGGCTTGGCTAAGCCTCGGTACGGCAAGAGATATAGATACGGCTCCCCGTCTCGGGCGATGACCACGTCCTCGTCCTGCCAGGCCAGTCCGCCCAGCTTGCAGAGTTGCGTCGCAGCCTCACGTATGTCGATCTTCACAGTGCTCCCCACAAGATTAGCTAGCCTTAGCGCACGGCTCAACGCACCAGTGTCGGTCGCGACTGTTCCGGGCAGATCCATCCTGCCGCGACATGGGGCGCTCGCAAGGCGCGGCCGGTAGTCTGTCGCATGGACCATCTTCGCCTGGCCTTGCCCACCCGCTTCATCCCGAGTCGTGTGCTCACCCACCAGAACCTGCCGCGCGGCGGCCCAATGACCTTGGCCAACCTCGAGGGCGCCGGCTGCATCCGCCGCATCTTCGTCGCCACCGTCCGGCGTCCGTCGCCCGGCAACCAGCGTCAGACCGTGCTGCGCATGTTCTGGGATGGCTCGGACACGCCGGCCGTAGAAGCTCCGCTCGGCGACTTCTTCGGGCAGCTGCACGGCCTCCCGCCCTACCCGCTCAACTCCCGCTACCTCATCTCCCAGGCCCATGCCGGCTACACGGCCACGTTTCACATGCCGTTTGCAAATGGGGCGCGCATCGAGGCCGAGGCGGGACCGGACGTGGACCCGCCTCGAATCATCCTCTTCGTCGACTGGCACGCCTACCCCAACGGCACGCTCGACGAGCCGCTCCGCTTCCACGCGCAGTTCCGACGCGAGAACCCCTGCCAGGCCTTCGGCCGCAACTATCTGATGCTGGACACCGTCGGCCGCGGCTACTTCCTCGGCTTCAATTACGGCGTCGCCGTGCGCGACGGTCGTGCCCGCTGGTCGCACGCCGGGGCCGAGAACATCTACGTCACCAACGAAGCCGGCGCGCCCGAAGGCGCCTTCGCCTACCTCCGAGGCGGCGGCGGCGAGGATTCCTTCGGCGCGTCCTACGGTGGGGTCCTGCATCAGCCCTCCTCGCACCTCGACCAGGGCGTGCCCTATTACGCCCAGGAAGACCTTGGCCCGGCCTTTGCCCGGCACACCCTGGCCGCCTACCGCTTCTTTGCGTCCGACGCCATTCCCTTCAACCGCGCTATCCACGTTCGCTTCGGATCGATGGCCAACGACATCTGCAGCACCGCCTATTGGTACCAGGAACCTCCTCACCGCCCCTTCGTCAAGCTGCCCGACTGGGACCAGCTGCTGCTCGGCACGGAACTGCCCTACGCCGGCACCGGAGCGCCGGACGCCACGCCGCGCTGGATGGTCCACGGCCCGTTTCACCCCAACGCGAAATCGGCGCTGAACGCTGCCGCCGACCGGGGCGGTCCAGGCGCGGTCGTGCAGGACACCGGCTATCCGGCCAATTCGCCTTGGCGGCATGAAAACCGGCATGTCGCTCGCTGGGTGCCGGCCGAGGACATTCACGGGTTCGTTGACTTTGGACTGACGTTTCGCCCGTCGGATCCCGGCAACTCGGTTACCTGGCCGGCCGTCGGGCTGGCGCAGACCTGGCTCTACGCCGAGGCCGACTCCGACGCCACCCTCCACCTCGGCTGGGCCCACGACCTGCGGCTTCGCATCGGCAACAGCCAGTGGCAGACCCTGGAACGGAACGCCTATTTCAAAAACGGAACCCGGGACGTCCGTCTACGCGCAGGCTGGAATCGACTACAGGTCACACTCGATAGCCCGGAAACGGGCATCGAAGGCTCGACCTGGGGCGCCTGGACGTTCGGACTGCGTGCCGTCGATAGACATGGGGACGAGATCGAGCCAAGGCTCGAGCCGTCGACCTAGGGCAGACGCGTGCCCCGAGTCGCTCGTTCCGCCTGGGCAATGCCGGATCGAGTCCGCGTTGCGCCTCTCGACGCTCGCATTCGGGTCGGGGAGGCGAGATTTGAACTCGCGACCTCGGCGTCCCAAACGCCGCGCGCTGCCAGGCTGCGCCACTCCCCGAGCACGTCCATCGTATCGTCCCACGCCCAAGACGAAGCGCACGGACGACGCCAGTTGTTCAGCGTTCGAGACCGCGCCTCAGATCGAACTCGCGTCAGGTGCTGCGCCAACGCCGCCCAGGCTCCCGCTGCGTTGTCGACCCTCGGGCCGAGACCTACCCGGATGGAGCGTCCGGATCCGAGGGAACGCCCGGCACCCTGGTCGCCCCCCAGCGCGCCGCTTCCTCCTGGTTCTCGTCCACCCACTTGTTAAAGGCAGCGGGAAACCGCGCCTTCGCCTCGTCAATCCCCACCACGTACCGATTGGGCCACGCCTCGTAGGTCGATTGGAACGAACCGGTTCGGGTCTCACCGTTGGCCAGCACCACCGTGCGGGTAATCGAGGCCTTCACGCCCTCCTTGGCAAACTCCAACTGCTCTTCGAAGTCTGGCTCTTCCTCGCTGTTCACAATCCCCTCATCCGGCGGGGGATCTTCCCAGTCCCAGAGGCGCGGCTTGTTGAGGGTGACGTTCCGGCCATCGGCGGTTCCCCATAGCTCGAAGTCCAACGTCGCAAGCCGCCGGTCGATCAAAACGCGCAGCATCACCGGATGCGCGTAGTCATTCGTGAACTTGAGATCGATGCCGGGCGAGAAGATCGTCGAGTCATACCCGATTGGAAAGCCGCCCATCTCGTAGTAGCGGACGCGGTAGAGATGCGGCCAGCGCTCCTCAATTGGCAGGCCGGCCGCCAGCGCGGCGCGAAACAGCGTGGTCGAGACCTGGCAGATGCCGCCGCCAATCCCTTGCTCGGTCCGGTCCTCCACGATCACACTGCCCTCAACCCAGCCTTCGGCCTTCGTAAAGGCGCCGATCCGCTCGTTGAACGAAAACGTCTCGCCGGGACGCACGATCATGCCGTCCAGCTTGGCCGCCCCCACCGCGATGTTGTGGTCCCGGTAGTCCGGCGATCCCTTATAGATCGACGAACCCACGCCAAGCAGATCCTTGATGCCCAGGGGGTTCGCAAACGTGTCGAACTCCTTGTTCAAGAGGATCAGCGGAATGTCCACGCGCCGCTCGCCCGGCTGCCGGGCCGCGTCCAGGATCGCGCGTTCCAACGCCGGTCGATCGAGCCGCTGACCAGGGTGGCCTGGCTGAAAGGCCAGCACGCGATCTTGTTTCTCGTCGAAGTCGAACTCACCGTGTCGGGGTTCAGCGCTCAGGGTGTCTTCGATCCGCTGAAAGACATCGTTGAAGCGCGTGATCTCAATGCGCGGCGTATACCCGGTATCGTCGCGATCCAGCACCAGCGCGCCCCGCAGCTGCGCTGGTTGGATTATCCAGCCCCCGCTGCCGTGCACGAGCCAGATGGGCTGCCCGATCATCTGACGAACCGTCGCCAACGCAGCCTCGGCGTCGGTCGTGGAAACGACCGGTTCGTCGTGGCGATAGCCCAGATCGACGCTATGGCTCACCGCCCGTTGGGCCAGGCCGACCTCCAGATCCGCCAGGGCCCGCGCCACGTTCACGACCCGCCCCGGTTGACTGGGCGTCAGGCTCACCCGTCCGTCGTCGCGCAACTGCAACGCGGCGTCGACTGATGGCTGGTCGAAACCGGCAGCCAGGGACTGCAGATACTGTCGGGCAACCTCGCGGTCATACGAAACGACCGGCATTGTTGGACTCGTGGCCGCGGGCGAATCTCCCATCCGGTCCAGAACGCCGCCGCTGGCTCCTGATCCCACCACTTCGCGGAGCGGAGCTTGAAAGTCCGCCCACAGCCCGATGTCGGAGCCCGACGGCCGCCACGCACGACCATCGAGCCGAAAGACCACCGGGCTGTCAAGAAACGGTCGCCACGCCGCCTCAACACGCGCAAGCGCTTCCTGCGGGTCGAGTCCGCCAACATCCACCCCGCCAACGCTGACGCCTGCCGGCAGGCTGTCCGAGCGGCCGGTAAGCAGGGTAGCCACAAAGGCGGCTGGCGCGACGGCGGCGGCGCTCCCAAGCCCGGCAACAAGCAGCGTGCGTCGGTTCATTGCGCCTGACTCATGCGCCCCATAAACCAAATCGACCGCCCACGGTAGTCATGCCGTTCAGTGTAGCGATACACCGCTCAACGGCAGCGGACGACTTGGCTCGCGGTCCACCCAACCCCTGATACGCGACGCCGGCGAACGATCGGCGCCGCGGTTAGGGAACCGTGGGACCGCTGCGGGCGCCGAATTGCGCCGTGTCCTTCTGACCCGCGCCCACCGCCGGAAACGCGAACGGCGTAACCTCGGCCGGTGGCGGCTTGTCGGCACAGGCCGCCAACGCAACGGCAAGCAGCACACCCGGCGCTGTCAACAGCACACGTCGTCGGCCGACGTAGCATCTGGCCCCGCGGCGGCTGCGGAACATCATCGGCCTCTCCGTCGAATCCGCCGTGCCCTGGCCACCGGCGCCTCGCGTCTTGCTTCCGGACTCCACGTCGACTGCCCTTCTTTTGCCGACGGATCGTCGGTTGCCGTCGGACCTGAGCGCTGGCCTTCTCACCAGGCGACCTTCCACGCCGCGCACGGAATGGTCGCCACGGTGTTTACCTGGATCCTGCCCAGCGATTGAAGCTTTGACTGCTCGGCATCCAGGCAATTTCAATCAAGGTATGTCACTTGACGGGTAGTTCCAAATAGAACAAGCTAACCTTGCAAAGCACGGTGCACTGAGGCAAACGTCCACCGGCGGCGCGTGCTCTGGCTGGTGTCGGAGCGTCGCCTGGTGATCGCGGCAGTCGATGGTCAAGGGCTGACGCGCCTTGCCTCCAGGGAGGGAATGCATGAGTAATCGCCCATCGAGACGCACCATCCTGCGCGCTGCTGGCGTCGGTGCCGTTGGCGTCAGCGGCATGGCCATTCTGGCGGCCTGCGGTGAGTCCGAACCTGAACCAGCGCCGACCGCGGCAGCGCCGGCCCCGGCCGCCACGGCCGCGCCGGCCCCGGCCGCCACTCCGGCTCCGGCAGCGGCCGCGCCTCAGCCCGAGACCGTCACGCTCAGCTATGTCGGCGACCACACGTCCGGTCCGCGCGGCGCGGCCATGCAGTGGGGTCTCAAGCAGTACGCCGCCTTGCGGCCCAACATCTTCGTCAAGTTCATCCCGCAACCGGCCGACTACGCGACGAGCGTCTTTCCGTTGCAGATGGCCGCCGGCACCCAGGCCGAAGTGGCCATGCTCGACGGCGGCATGCTGGGCGCCTTCGTCAACGATGGTGGGTTTACCGAAATCAATGACGGGCTGAGCAAGCGCGACGACTACAACCCGGCGGACTACTACTTCATTCCCGACCTGTACACCGTCAACCACGACCACGCCCACGGCGAGGGCTCGAACCCGTCCAACGTGATCGAGGGGGCGCAGTTCGGGATCCCGTTCCAGGGCGCGCTCGGCGGCATCGTGATGAACACCACGATGGGCGAGGCGGCCGGGGTGCAGTTCCCGAGCGAGGGCTGGACCTACGAGAACGAGTTCCTTGAGTCCTGCAAGCAGGTCACGGATCCCGACACCGACCAGTGGGGCACCTGGGCCCACAACGGCTACGAGTTCCACTGGAGCCCCATGGCCTTCATGTCGGGCGCCAAGGCTATGCGCAATGCGGACGAGACCGAATTGGCCGTCTTTGACGACGGCGGCGACTTCGGGTTGAACTTCTCCGTGGGCCTCATCCACGACGAGAAGGTGTCCTTCCCGCTCGCCGACAACAAGCGCTTGGCCGGTGAGTTCGGCAACCCGTTTGCCGCCGGCAAGGTCTGGTCCTGGCTGAGTTCCGTGGTTTACACCACCGGCTACCACGTGCCGCGCATCAAGGACCGCTTCAAGTGGTCGCTTGGTCCCATGCCGCTGGGTTCGCTTGGCGAGGAAATCCACGAGTGGAACGACCAGCCGCACTTGGTCACCAACGGCGCACAGCGCTACGGCACCATCGAGGAGGCGATCGACTTGATCCTCTTCCTCGGCGGTCCGACCTACCAGGGTCGCGTGGCCATTGACCGCGGTCACCTCCCGATGCACCGAGGTGTCTTCGACTCCGACGAGGCCAAGGCGCCGCCGCCGGAGGGCATGTCGTGGCTCAAGCACTACGCCGACGTCGACAACGTCAACCGCCACTTGATGATGGCGCTCCCCGCCTGGTGGGAGATGTACGAGTGGCGCAAGACGCCTGACGCCGCCTATCTGGGTGACAAGCCGGTCGATCAGGTGATCGACGAGGCCAAGCACCTGGTGCGGACGACACTTGCCAGTCAGCGCGACCAGCTCAACGAGGGTCGCCAGAAGTTCGGCTTCCCGCCGCTCTAGACCTGGACAGCGTCCAACCTTCGGACGCCGACAGAATCAGGGCCCGGCGCTTCCGCGCCGGGCCCTGGTCATTGATCGCTCGCACCCCATCGATACGGGCCTCGTGACGTCGGGACGCGCCAAGACAACACGCACGCGACATTGACACGTGCCCTCAAGATGCACGACGCGACGGCGGGCGCGCCGCCGGGCTACATGCGCGTGCGCAGCCGGGCGGTTCGCTCTTCGCTATACGGGAACGGGTTGTCGCGGGTTCCGGCGCCCTCGTCTTCCGGAGCGCAGGCCGCCACCCAGGCCGTGGCTGCAATGGCGGCGCCCAGTGCCAGCAACCGGCGTCGCTGGATTCGCGCGCCAGCCAAGGATCCAGTCTGACCTCGTCGATCCGTGTCGTTCGCCATGAGAACCTCGCGAGTGCGAATGCAGCCCCTACGGTGACCTCGAAGTATATCCCCACCCCGTGAACTCGACGCGGGCGAGCTGGCGCCCAGCCTCCTGGACCGCCTCGCGCCCGAAACCTTCAGCTTGAGCCCCGGCCGCGCAGACCGCCGTGCAGCTTCTCTCCCGCGACTACGACCCGCCGCTCGGCTGGTACTCCTGCCGCAGCCGTTCGCGCTCTTGCGGATCGTACTCGTAGGTCCCTCGGGCTCGCGTGCGGGCGAACTTGTAGTACCCATCCTCATCCCGCGACGGATCCCCAAAGCAGGCGCTCAGCACACCGGCGCCTGCCCCGACCACGCACGCCGCGCACGCGACGCGCAATAGCCGCCGTCGCGCAATCAGCCTATCTGCTGTCAGACCGCGAGCCATCCAGAGAATCCCAGTGCCAATTAAGCTCGTCCTATCCTACGTGAGCCGCGCGGAGATGGAACTCGCCGCCGAAAACCCTCGCTCCCAAGCCCCACCGTCGCGCTGCACCTGCCGTCGCTTGGCCGAATCGTCCGCGAGGCAAGCGCACCAGCGAGCCACGGAGCAGTTCGGCGCCAACAATGCTGTCAACGACCCCGACATCAGCCTGCGGATCGACGTGCCGGCAGCGCCGCTGTGACCAGGAGTGCCGGCGCCATGAGCACTGCAATAAGTGCGATCACCAACTCCGCTGTGGCTAGAAGCCGCCCCCAGTCCGACGTCAGCGCCATCCAGTACGCGCGCGCCTTGCTAAGCGTCGGTTCCCCTGCGCTATAGAGCACGAACTCCAGATCCTGATCGGGCCACGCTGGCTCGCCGTTGACCCACAGGCCCCCGTGCGGGTATGGGTTCGTCTTTGACGCCCCAATCAGCAGCATGGCCCCGGGTTCGGAGTCCGCCACCACCCACATGGCCAGTGGTTGCCCCTGCGGCTCGGCCAGGGGTGGTACCAGATCGATGTCCAGCCAACCGGCGGCGACACCGCCCGGCACCTGGCCCACACCTCCCGACAACTCGGGCCCCGCCGTTCCAAGCCTCGTGAAACGCACTCCCAGGGCGCCTGAATAGTCGTTCCTTTCGTCGACGCCCAGGCGCAGCCTGACTCGCGAAACCGGCGCGGCGGGCATCTGCATCTCCTGCACGGCCGCGTCCTGACTGCGGAGCCTCACAGCAAACGCGTCGATGTGCGTGGTAGGACCGCGCGACTCGACGAACGGCACGCGGATCACCCACAACGCCAGGACACCGCCGAGAACAAGCATGGCGATGGCCCACCCCAGGACCATCCGCCCACGATGTCCACCAAACACGTCGCGGGCCGCGAGCGCCGCCGGACGCCGCAGTGCGGTGGCCGCGCCAAGTGACATGAAAAGCGTGCCGCTGAACTCCAACGTCTCCTCGAGAAGGACTCCCAAGATCCCCGACTGCGCCACTCGAACCTGGAAAAGCGGGGCACTCATCTCGAGGATCAGGACGGACATCCATGCGGCGAGTCCGAAGACGAACCAGACTCGCACGTCCCACCTTCGCAGCCCCTTGACGATGAACAGCCCCATAGCGAGCACGAAAGCCGCAGCCAGCGGACTAAGCAGCGGCACCCAGACGTATGCACCGAATTCCTGATCAAGCTCGGTGCCGAAGACTGACCTCTCAATTTCGGTCAGACCAGTGGTATGAAAGTCCGAGAGTTCCTCCCAGGCCAGAAACGCAGCCGTCAGCGTCATGACCAGCCAGCCGCCAACGGCGATCCGCCCGGAAGCCATACGTAAGCTGCCCACGGCGTTCGCGAACGCGAGCAGGCCCAGGACAACCAGGGCCGCGGCCGAAACGGAATTAGCAATCGTCCCTTCGAATTCCGGATCCAGGCTGCGCGGCAGGGCGTCCGGCGGAATCAAAGCCGAAGACGACAAACTCAACAGTCGCGGAACCACAATTCCGCCCCACCAGAAAGCCACGGCGCCGAGCAGAAGCAGTCGCCCGATCGCTCCCGTTAGCGGCCAGAACTCGAGACGTGCTCGGCGCAACTCAGGCAGTCCATATTGAAGCGAACGGCCCGACCGCCAGGCACGCGGACAGCAACCATAATGAAGCGACGCTTGACCATCAATGGCGATTTTCGGCCTTGGTTTCTGCAAATGCTCTCGCTCTCGGCCAGGCCCGTCACTCTCCCCAACCACCAGTCACCAGATATCCTGCCGCCATGGCAACGAGACGCCGCTCCACGCGCACCAGGCGCCAATCGTTCGCCATCCGCCGCTGGCGCGAGTCCAAAGCCGTCCGCCATGCCCGAGCCGCCGAGATCATCCGCCGCCTCCGCGAGCTCTACCCCGAAGCCGCCGCCGAGCTGGACTACCGCAACCCCTTCCAGTTCCTCATCGCCGTCATCCTGTCCGCCCAGACCACCGACGTCACCGTCAACCGCGTCACCCCCGAACTCTTCCGCCGCTACCCCACGCCCCAGGCCCTGGCCGCCGCGCCCCAGCTAGAGGTTGAAGAGGTCATCCACCAGACCGGCTTCTTCCGTAGCAAGGCCCGCGCTATCCGCGAAACCGCCGCCCAACTCATGCACGACTTCGACGGCGAAGTCCCCCGCACCATGCCCGAGCTCTTGCGCCTCCGCGGCGTGGCCCGCAAGACCGCCAACGTCGTCCTCGGCGAAGCCTTCGGCATCCCCAGCGGCGTCGTCGTCGACACCCACGTCAAGCGTCTGTCCCAGCGCCTCGGCCTCAGTCGCGCCACCGACCCGGTCAAGATCGAGCGCGACCTCACCGACACGCTGGACCAGGACGACTGGATCTTCGCCGGCATCGCCGTCATCTGGCACGGCCGCCGCGTGTGCGACGCCCGCAAGCCCGACTGCGAAGGCTGCACGCTAAACGACATCTGCCCTTCATCCACCGCGCCGGTGCGACCGGCCAAATCACCCTTTCAGACGGTCCGCGCATGAAGATCACCGGAATCGAGGTCGTCATCAAGTTCGTCCGCTGGCGCGAGTGGCTCTTCGTTCGCCTCTCGACTGACGAGGGCCTCTTCGGCTGGGGCGAAGGCTCCACCTCCGACCGCGGCCCCGCCGTCGCCGCCGTCATCCGGCAATTCACGCCCCGCCTGCTCGGCCGCGACTCTTCCGCCATCGAACTCATCTGGCGCGACCTCTACACCGGCTGGCGCGGCGGTCCCATCGTCAACAGCGCCATTTCCGCCATCGACGGCGCCCTCTGGGACTTGCAAGGGAAACGCTACGGCGTCCCCGTCTGGAAGCTCCTGGGCGGACCCGTCCGACGCAAGGTCCACGTCTATGCCGGCGGCGTCTCACGCTGGATGGACTCCGTGGCCGACCACGTTGAAGGAGCAATCCGCGCCCAGAACGAGGGTTATCGCGGCGTCAAGGTCACCCCGTTCGGCTCACCCGGCCAGCGCACCGACGTTGCCGCCATCCGCTTCGCCGCCGAGCTCGTGGAAGGCATCCGCGAAGCCACTGGCCCCGACTTCGAAATCCACATCGAGTGCGCCGAACGCCTCACCCCCCGCCTCGCCATCGAAGCCTCCCAGGCCCTGGCGCCGTCCAGGCCCGTCTGGCTGGAAGAGCCCATCCCCGCCGAAAACGTCAAAGCCATGTGCGCCCTCGCCCCACGCATGGCCACCCCCATCGCCTGCGGCGAAAAGCTCTTTAGCCGCCAGGACTACCGCGAACTGCTCGAAGGCCAGGGCGCCGCCTTCATCCAGCCCGATCTCACCCACGCCGGCGGC
>DAOUIX010000119.1:0-6731 GCA_034423235.1 Chloroflexota bacterium
GATGCCGGCGGTGGTGGAGTGGCGGCGGCTGAACCGCCGGCGCGAGGTTGGCACGAAGCTCGACCAAGTGAAGACCCGTGAGCGGATCATGGCGTTGGAGATCGCGCTGATCGGGGAGTACGAGTTGACCCTGCCGCCGGACACGTACCCGATACATTCGTCCGAGCGCGAGGGCTACCTGCGCTGGCGGCGACGGGCGCTGGCGGACCTGCAGACGGAGCGGGCCCGGCGCGAACTGCGGCGCTGGGTCCGCCGGGTCCTCACCCTGGGGCTGTGGTGGCGGTAGGTCCACCGTGCGCAAGTCTGAGGCACACCCCTGAGGGTGCGCCATGGATGCGGCATCGGCGCACGGACGTGGGGCTGGCAGGCGCCGAACGCCTTCCAGCCCCCATCCGGTCGGCCATGCGGCGGGCGTCGTCAGGCGTTGCCAGCGTTTCCCACGTTAGAAGCCTGGGGTCCCATCCTGTGCCCGTGACAGACCGCAGCGGATCGAGCCTCGCGATCCGCGCGGTTGCCCATGAGAGAGATGCCGCAGCGGTCGTCGGCTCCGCGTTCCCACACACCTCCTTGAACACGCTCCAAGCCGACGCGCTGAAGCTGGTGGCCAAGAAGCTGCAAAGCTTCCTGGCCGTCGAGGGCGAACTGCCCGAGGACGGCCTGGCCGCCTACGGCCGTGTACGGCGACGATCTGCTGCTGCCCATGGCTGGCCAGCTCGTCAGCAACGCAACGGAGGGCAAGTCGGTCGAGCATGTCTTCGCCTAAGCCACGACCGCCGCGACCGCAGTCGAGGATCGGCTGTGGACGGTGAGTGGCAGGCCGAGGAGCGCCTAGCGGTTGACGCGCACCGCAGCGGGACCAACGGCAATGGCCAGCACGCCCAGAACATCAAGCCGACGGTCGAATTGATCCCGGGCAACGATCACCGTGTCAACGGCGATCGAGCACGGCCGCGCGGCTGGGCAGGTCAATAGCCAGTCCCATACTGCATTCGGGGCAACGGACACTGCGAGCAAGCCTCTGAGTTGTCGCCGGTCGCTAATCTCATGGTCGGAGTTCGAGGCCGAAGAGCCATAAAGGCCCTGGGGTCGCAGCCTCAAGTCCTAGCCCAGAACACATCACCAAGATTTCAATCCTCACCCAGTCCTAAGACTGAGTGCAACTGGAACGCCTGCCAGTTCTTCGGCGTTTGCTCCAAGTTTCAATCCTCACCCAGTCCTAAGACTGAGTGCAACAGCCGGACCAGCCAGTGGAGCAGCGTGTAGGTCACGTTTCAATCCTCACCCAGTCCTAAGACTGAGTGCAACTGGAGACCGTCCGGGCTGGCGCGACCGGCGCGATGTTTCAATCCTCACCCAGTCCTAAGACTGAGTGCAACCGAGCTTCGCGGCCTTCTCGTCGTCGTACTCGACGTTTCAATCCTCACCCAGTCCTAAGACTGAGTGCAACCGAGCTTCGCGGCCTTCTCGTCGTCGTACTCGACGTTTCAATCCTCACCCAGTCCTAAGACTGAGTGCAACCTTCCGCCCGGTCCCGTGTCCATGCCGGCGGCGATGTTTCAATCCTCACCCAGTCCTAAGACTGAGTGCAACGGCCAGCAGGTACTCCGTGCCGTCAAACCCGCCGCTGTTTCAATCCTCACCCAGTCCTAAGACTGAGTGCAACCCGTCACGATCGGCTCCAGCCGGTACTGGCCCATGTTTCAATCCTCACCCAGTCCTAAGACTGAGTGCAACGGAGTCACCCGGCGGCGATAGGCGATTAGCCTAGGTTTCAATCCTCACCCAGTCCTAAGACTGAGTGCAACAGTCCCTCAGGGGCGATTTGTGCCCCGGTGGACGCCTTTTGAGGGTGGCAGGACGGTCATTTGGAGCGCTAGAAGCCGGAGACTGGGTTCAACGGGGTGTACAGCAGCGTCTGGGCGTCGCATATCCGCGCGAACCTGCCCGGGTTCGGGGAGTCGACGGCGGTTCGCGGCGCTCATAGCACCAGTGGGTCGCGAATGTCGTGTTGGGGACGCTGACCCATGATTTCCAGGTGCTGTGTGTGGGGTTCGCGCAGACGATAGAACCGCAGGCTGTCGTACTCGGGGTCGATCTCCGTCGCCAGCCGGTCCTTGAGCCGTTCCAGTTGCACGGGGTTCAGCACACACTCGAAAACGGACTTCTGCACGCGCTGGCCATAGGCTTGGCATACAAGCGCGACGCGTCGTAGCCGGCACCGGCCAGCCGCCGTATCGGTCGCCACATCGTAGGTCACCAACAATTCCATGACCCAGTATGCCCTCAGGCGGCTAGGAATGGCGGATAGTCGCGCAAGTCTCCGCGCAGGTGACGGGCCAGCAGCCTCACTTGGACGTGCGGTACCAGTCCTAGAGGGATCTTGCGCTTAAGCACGCGGTGCGTCACGTCGACCTCCTTGCGTCGCTGGTAGGCCGCGATCACCGTCCGGCGGCCGGACTCATTCAGGTGCACCGCGCCAGCCGGCAGCTGTTCGAAGTGGTCTGCGCCGAGTTGCCGCCGATTGATCAGCGTCAAGGCCAGTCGATCCACGACCAGCGGGCGCAACTCCTCCATCAAGTCCAGCGCCAGCGCAGGACGGCCGGGCCGCAACCCATGCAGATACCCGACCTGCGGGTCCAGTCCCACTCCTTCGGCCGCCCCGGCGCACTCGGCCTGCAACAGGGCATACAGGAAGGAGAGAATCGCATTGACGGGATCGCGCGGCGGGCGGCGCGTGCGGCGGTCGAACCCAAAGGTCTGCCGGTCGCCGCGCAGCATGTGCTCAAACGCCCCAAAGTAAGTGCGCGCCGCGTAGCCTTCTTCGCCGCGGATCACGTCCAGGTCGGTCCCGTCCCGCAGCCGGCGCAGGCCTTCGGCCATCTGCTCGGCGGCTTCGCGCAGAGCGCCGCGCGCCTCGGGTGCCTTAGCGTCCCGCGCCGCCCGCAGCAGTTGCGCGCGGCTGTTCTGCACCTTGCCCGCCACCACCTGACGGGCGATGCGCCAAGGCCCGTCCGGGTCCGACAGCACCAGGTGCTGCGCACGCCGCAGCAACACGTTGCCGCGCAGCGGCCCCTCCGCTCGGGCGGCAAAGCGCCCGCGCCGGTCAAGCCAGACCAAGCCGCGCCCATCCGCCGCGCAGCGTTGGATCAGAAACGGCGTTACCGTCACCCGACCGAACACCGTAATCCCGTCCAACCGCAGTAGCGGGACCCGCAGCGTGGTTTCACCTTCCACCCGCACGCGCACCGTGTCCGATTCCAGGTTCAACACCGCGCCCTGGGTCAGCACGTACAGCGTGTTCAGCAGCTCATGCACGCTGAATCGTTCTCCACCAGCCATGGTTCGACCGGCTCACCACGAACAGGATAGGCGTGCAATGCGCTGGTGAGTCGTCCGCCGTGCACGGGCTGTGTTTCAGCCGCTCATGCATCCGGAATCGCCTGCAAGGGACGAAACAGCGCGCCCTGCAAACCGCGCAGCCGGAATGGTTCGCCCACCACTGAGGGCAGGCAGGCGTTGATCAGCGAGCACTTGGGGCAACGCGCGTCGTTGGGCGCTTCCGGCAGCTGCTGCGCGTCCAGCGTGCGGCGGACCGCGTGGATGGCCTCCCGCGTCTCGGCGCGCAGAGCGGCGTCAAGCACAACCTCCTCGCGCCGCCGCGTGCGCACTAAGTAGACGCCGCCGCGCGGAACTTCCGCATCCAGCATTTCCTCCAGGCACAGCGCCTGCGCGCAGAGTTGCAGTTCCGCCGGGCGCGTACGGCGTCCGCCCGACTTGTACTCCACGGGATACGGCCCCTCGGGCCGCAGTTCCACCACGTCGGCACGGCCCCGCAGCCCCAGCGTCTCCGACCACAGCGGCACGCTGCGCAGCACGCGCACGCCGTCTTCGGTCGTAGTCTCGCCCGAGTCCGCTCGCTCGTGCGCCAGCCGTCCGCGCATGGTGAACAGGTTCTCGTCAAAGGTCTGTTCGACGTGAATCAAGGCGCACTGCCGCGGGCAGTAGGCGTAGTGCTCGATGGCCGAGATCAGAACCTCAAGCCGATCCAATGTTCCCCCAATCACCTGCCTATCTGCTCACCGTCGCGCAGGTCCAGCGGCCCACAGATGGCCTGCCAATCATGCCGGTACTATAGGAACGTAGTGGACGGCTGGGGAATTGAACCCCAAAGGACTAGGGCTAAATCCGGACCCGGGGAACCATCCCCGCCGCCCATGAAACATTCGGGGCCGGAGGTCGTAGCCGCGACCTCCGGCCTTTGTTTTGCTTGCCTAACCCTGGCCTTTCTCCGCCCCTATCAGACGCGTAAGCGTGATGCCGGCGGGCAGATCGCCGTCGTTGACCCGCACTTCATAGTCGCCAAACCCGCGTGGAGCCTGGCCATTGCTGAGGGGCTCCACGTTGACCCGCTCGAACAGCGTATGCGCCGGCGCGTCCCCCAGCGTGCTCGCGTGGCTGAAGACGTACAGTCCGCGGCAGGCCATCAGCCCGCGCGAGGACGAGCGGTCCAGGTCCCACATCATCTGCAACGCCTGCCAGAACAGGGCCAGGTCGACGGCGTCCACGCCGGTCTGGGACGCAAAGTGCGGCGTGAAGAACCCGTGGGCGCGGTAGAGCCCGTAGGGCACGATGGCCTTGCGTCCCATCTCGGTCTGCTTGCCGCTGGCGGCCGCGTCCGAGCCGTCTTCGGCCGCGACGATGTCGGCGTCTTCCTCGCGAGTGACGGCCACGCGGGTAATGGACAGATCCAGCGGCACGACCGGATCGAGCGAGCGGGCGAAGGTGAACTGCACGGGGCCGCGCACCTGGCCGCAGTTGACGCCAGTACTCATCACCGCGCCAAAGAGTCGGATGTCGTAGAAGTTGCCGCACATCCAGGCACGGGCCTTGTCCACATCGCCGCGCGCCTGCTTGGCGCCGGAGGACTTCAGCCCAAGCTCGTCATAAGCCCGCCGGTGCTTGGCGTTCAGCGCCTCGCCCCCTTTCTGCACGTAGATCTTGAAACGCGCGCCTTCACCGCGGGCAGCGTCCACCCAGTCGCGCACCTTGCGCTTGAGCGAGACGTCGGTCACCAAGCCGTGCATGGTTTCCGGGTCCACGCGCGGCAGGTTGCCGGCATCGGGGTCGCCGTTGGGGTTGCCGTCGGTCACGTCAAACAGCAGCACGAAGTCATGACGCCGGTTGACGTCGGTGGTGATCGAGTCGGTCATCTCAGGTCTCCTTTTCTGCGTCGTCCATTTCGCCGGTCTCGGGATTGATGCCTTCGCGACGGGCACGCGCCTGAGCGCGGTCGTGCGCCCGCTGGTGGTAGTAGCCCAGGGCGAACATCCCCTGGGCCTCCATGTCCAGGGTCTTCGGGAACCCGTCCAATCCGGCCAGCACGTCTTCCAGACGTTGTTGCAGCGCGTGATAAGCGCCGGGCCGATCCCGCTCCAGCTTGGTCAGATGCGGCTGCGCCCCCCGCAGCAAGCGGCCGAATACCGAGGCCGGAGCCGACGAGGCGGTCCCGTAGAACCGGTCGGTGACCGCAGTTATGCCCAACGCGGCGTATTGCGCCGACTCCAGCACAGCCAGCAGCCGGCCGCAGCGGTAGGCGCAGTCCCGACTCTTCTTGTCCAACTGAATCATGCCGTCCTCCTTAGCAATGCGCCCCGAGCTCCTCAATACAGCCCTGATGACTGCGGCGCGTGGGCGGGTAACGTCCTGCTCGGCGCTGTTGCGGCGCACCGCTTCACTCAAGAGATTTGGCGGCAGTGGCATACCGACCAGCGCCGCGCGCAACAGGGCGCGCGGCGTAAGCGGCGACAGGTCCTTATTGGCGTCGCGCACGGTGGCAGCCGCCAGCGCGTACAGGCCAACCGGAGCCGGTGATTCACCGTTGCGGCCCACAATGCGCTGCTGGCGGAACCAGCGCGCCAGGTTGGTTCGAACGTCGCCCACCGTGATGTCGATCCAGTCACGCACCACCGCGCGCCCGCCGCTGCCGGACAGCGACAGCGCGTAAAACGACGTGTCGTCGAATGATGCGGCCTCGCGGCGCGTGAACACAGACTCCAGCAGCGCTCGAACCTGCCCGGGATCCGGGTCGGTGAACATGGTCAGGGGGTTGAACTCGCCAACATTCTCGCGCGTCCAATACACGAAGGCGGCGCCACCCAGCGCGGTGCGCTGCGTTTCGGAGGCCAGCAGGTGGTTCAGGCCGGTGGTGAACAGTTCGGCGCACTCGCCGCAGGTGGGCGCAATCAACGACGCGTCCAGCCCGTAGGACTCGAACGCCTCCGCGTTCGCGGAAATGAGCGCAGTGCCCGAGGTCTGCCCGCCGGGCACGCGCTTGAGTTTCGCCTGCAAGCGCTTCAGGACCGGACGCTCACGTCTGCACACTAGACACTGCCCGACGACCGCGTCCTTGGCGCGAGCCGGATCGTGCTCACCGGCCCAGAATCGCTGCACGGCGGGCGCTTCGAACGGCATGTCGTCGCCCACCCGAAACGTGACGTTGGCCCCACGGTCAAAGTCGTCATCCAGGTCCAACTGTTCGCGGGGGTCCTCGTTCAGGAAGTCGGCGACGGCCTGAATAACGGCGGACGGAGTTAGTCACTTGTGACTGGGCGTGCTATACTTAGGCACGGCCAACGAGACAGGTGACCGCATGGACCTCATCCGAATCTTCGACCAGTTCCCGGACCAAGAATCGTGCATCGAGCACCTGGAGCGCGTCCGCTGGGGCAACC
>DAOUIX010000120.1:0-9298 GCA_034423235.1 Chloroflexota bacterium
TCCTGGACGCCGCGCCCGTGAACCGCGCGGGCATTCTGCTCTTTGTCCTGGCCGTGTGGTCGCTCCAGCTGTGGTGGTCGCAAGCCTGGATGAACCGCTTCCGCTTCGGTCCGGCCGAGTGGCTCTGGCGGGTTGCCACGTACCGGAAGGGCCAGGCGCTGCGCAGAGCGTGACTCCGCAGACGCGGATTTACCAGACGGTGAAGCCGCCGTCCACGATCAGGTCGTGGCCGGTGACGTAGGAGGAGGCGTCGGAGGCCAGGAATACGGCGGCGCCCTGCAGTTCCTCCACCTCGGCCATGCGGCCCAGCGGGGTGTCGCGGTTCCAGATCGGCTGGGCCTCGCGGGTGCGGGGGGCGTCGGCCATCTCGGTCAGGGTGTAGCCGGGACTCAGCGAGTTCACCCGCACGCCGTGCGGCGCCCACTCGGCGGCCAACGACTTGCTCAACTGCACCAGGGCAGCCTTCGACGAGTTGTAGTGCGACTGCGGCTGCGGCCGGTTGGTGATGATGGCGGAGATCGACGCTAGGTTGATGATCGAGCCCCGGCCGGCGGCAATCATCACGCGGGCCTCGGCCTGCGAGCAGAGAAACGCGCCCTTGACGTTGGTGTCGTAGATCCAGTCCCAGTCCTCTTCCGACATACCCGCCGCGTCCACCCAGTTGTTCACCCCGGCGTTGTTGCAGGCAATATCCAGCCGGCCCCAGGCGTCAACGATCCGGTCGATCAACGCGTTGACCTCGTCCGCCTTCGTGACGTCGGCCGTCAGCGCCAGCGCGCGTTGGCCCGTGGCCTCAATGGCGGCTGCCGCGTCGTCCAGGGTCGCCTGCGTCCGCCCGCAAACCACCACGTCGGCCCCCGCCTCCGCAAACCCAACCGCCAGCGCCTTGCCAATCCCGGTTCCGCCGCCAGTGACCAGCGCGGTTCTACCCGTCAGGCTGAATCGATCCACGACACCCATACGCCGTCCTCAGAACAGGATCGCCGCCACTGCGAGCGGCGTCGGCAAGCTTACGCGGCTAGCCGCCGCTGGCGGGGGTTGCTTGTTGGCTCTCGCGTTCGGCCTTGTCGGCGAGGGCTTGCTGGCGGAGCTTTTCGCGGTCTTCGGGGCTCATGTAGTCGTCGCTGCTGGGGCGCTGCTTGGGGAAGGCGTAGCCGCCCGGGGCGTCCACCTGGCTGCCGCAGGCGCTCAGGGTCGCCAGCCCAAGCAGGGCAACAGGCGCGAACCTCAGGATGTAGCGGCGTGACTTCACGAGTCTAAGTCCAGCCCGCTAGCCGCCAGATGCGGGAGTGGGGGTGCGGCCGGCGGCGGCCTGCTCCTGCAATTTCGCGCGCTCCTCTTCGGAGATGTAGTACTGATGCCCGTCCCCAACCCTGGGAAAACTGTACCGTCCCGGAGCATCGGCATCCGAGCCAGCGCAGGCAACGCCCGCCCCCGCGCCAACGGCGATTAGCACGGCAGGCGCTAGACGAATCAGGTGACGCCTGGAAATCACGGCTTGAGTCCACCAACGAGTCGCCAATAGTACCCCGAATCAATCGAAAGGCGGACTGTAGGACGGCCGACCTGTGCGAGTACGCGGCTCCCTAACCCATTTGCCCGACGCACAATGCCGCGGTGCTCAGGAAGGCCTCAAGACCACAGCCGATCGGCGGCTACGGCGATGGCGACCGCGGTGCCCACCGAGCCGATCATCAAGCCGATCATCCACCTGACGAGGCGCGACTCAAGCGAGTGCAGATCCGCCTTGGTGGCGTAGTGGGTCACAATCTCGGTGCGCAGCAGGTTCATTTGGACTCGGAATTCTTCGCGAGTCTGGCTAAGAGCAGCTCGAGACTCTTCCCTGGCAGCTCGAGATTCTTCCCTGGCAGCTCGAATCTCTTCCCTTGTCTTGGCCAGCCCGGCCTGAAACTCATCTCGCGTTTGCGTGAGCGCGGCCTGAAAGTCCTCCCGAGTCCGGTTGAGCTCAGCCCGGAACTCGTCCTGTGTGCGGCTCAGTTCGAACCGCAACTCATCCTGCGTGATCGGGTGCGCGTCGGCTACCACGCTTCTGACTCCCTCACATGCCGGAGGACTCCCCGGCATCTCGGCGGCTTGACCCTGGTTCCGGGTCGCTGCCGCAGCGGCACCAAGCGCGCCCCACCCTTGGCACGGCTGGGCCGCTTGACGCGCATGCCCATCATAGCTTTGTCGCTCAGGGGCAGTTGCCAAGGCCATCCACGTGGATGCCGCTGAGATCGCCAGCGCCTGGAATTGACGCCCGCACCGGGGGCTGGCACGGTCCGCATGGCTGCTCGCCGAGGTACCCGCCAGGATGTTGCGAGTTGGAATGATCGGTCTGGGCGGCATTGCCCGTTCCCATGCCCAGGGCATCGCGGAGTTGGACGACGTGGAGATCGTGGCCTGCGCCGACCTGATCGAGGCTACCCGCGCCGAGTACATGGACGCCTACGACGTCCCGAAGGGTTTCGCGTCGCACACGGAACTGCTGGAGGACCCCGACATCGACGCCGTGGGCGTGGTGTTGGGTCACCACCTGCACCACCGGCTGAGCGTGGACGCGCTGAACGCCGGCAAGCACGTGCTGGTGGAAAAGCCGATGGCGCTGACGCTGGAGCAGTGCGACGAGATGATCGCGGCCGCCCACGCCAACGGCGTGAAGCTGATGGTCGGCCTGACCAACCACTTTCTGCCGGTGAACATCAAGGCCAAGGAGATCCTGGACTCGGGCGAGCTGGGGCCCCTGATCACCATCGTGAGCTACATGTCAAAGAACTGGAACCACGCCAGCCGCCGGCCGCAGTACCGCAGCCGCTATCACGGCGGGGGCATGTGGCTGAGCAACGGGGTGCACGTGGTGGACCGGGTGACGTGGTTCATGGGGTCGCAGGCGGCGTCGGTGTCGGCCTCGATCGGCACGCGGGCGCACTACCAGGCGGGCGACGACTCTGCCACGGCCTTTATCCGGTACAAGAACGGCCTGGCCGGGGTGGCGGTGTCGGTGGGATTTGCCGACGGCGGGCCGATTCACGACACGCACGTGATCTGCGCCAACGGCAGCCTGAAGTTTGCGCACAGCGCCTCCGGCCGCGGCCTCTGGATCGGGAAGGGCAACAGCTGGGATGAAGTGGATTACGACTACTGGCCGCAGAACATGCGGCTGGAGTGGGGGCGGTTCGCCGAGGCCATCGAGCACCACATCGAAAGCCCGGTGCCCGGGGAATACGGCCGCCACATCATGGAGATCCTGCTGGCCGCGGAGACCTCGGAGCTCACCCGCAGTGAAGTCGTGCTGGAGTCGGGCGAGGAGTGGACGAACCAGGCCGCGGGCGAGCCCGTACAGATCCAACACGGATGGGTGTAGTCCAATGAGCGCACTGGAACGACGCCGGCTGGGCCAAACCAACCTGCGGCCAACCCGGCTGGCCCTGGGCGCGGCGCATATGGGCGGGATGGTGCACGCGATCACCATTCCCGAGGTGCGCGCCACGCTGCAGCGCATGTACGACCTGGGGGTGCGCTACCTGGACACCTCGCCGCTCTACGGCAACAGCCAGGAGAACCTGGGGAAGGCCATGGAGGGCATGGATCTGCCGGAGTTGCTGATCTCCACCAAGGTCGGAACGCATGCCAGCCGGCCGCACAGCTACACTGCCGAGGACCTGCGCTGGTCGCTGGACGACAGCTCGCGCCTGCTGGGTCGCGAGAATCTGGACCTGGTGCTGATCCACGACCCGGTGACAATGGAGCCCGTGTTCGCCGCCGGCGACGGCTTCGACACGCTGGAGGCGCTGCGGGACGAAGGGCGACTGGAAGCGATCGGGCTGGGCGTGCGGGACCTGGACTTCCACCGGCAGGCCATCGACGCCGGCCGGGTGGACGCGATCCTGACGTACGCCGACTACAGCCTGGTGAGACAGACGGCCGCGCCGCTGATCCGTCACGCCAAAGCCAACGACGTCGGGGTGATCCTGGGCTCGCCGCAGTTGCAGGGGCTGCTGGCGCACGGCGACCCGATGATTGCGCTGAAGGTCCGGCCTAACCTAACGGACCTGTACCCGCCGGAAGACATCCAACGCGCTCGCGAATGGTGGGCGTGGTGCCGCGAGCGCCAGGTGGACCTGCGCCACCTGAACATGCGGTTCGTGCTAGCCAACGAGGACATCGACGTGGTCCTCACTGGCGCGGCCTCGGCCTACGAGATGGAGACCAACGTCCGGGAAGCCACCTCAGCCATTCCCGCCGACATCTGGGCCGAAGCCCAAGAGCGGGTGGCGGAGTTGGCGGAGCAGGCGGGTTAGGTAGCCGGAGAGAGGCGCTGAAACGCCGCGAGGCGGAATAGCGGCTACTGGTTGAACCCGCGCACCCGTACACGCTCGTTGGTATCGGCGGTTGTGGCTTTGACGGTGGCCATGTCTGCCGTGAGCGTTGCGACGTCTGATTGGAGCGTTGCGACGTCTGATTGGAGCGTTGCGACGTTTGATGCGAGTGTGGCAACGATTGATTCGAGCGTTGCGACCCTTGATTCGAGCATCTCAAGGCGCTGATCCATGCGTACCAGGATTTGCAGAACGCTGTTCATCGTGTCGTCGTCCGAATGAGCGCGCTGCTCAAGTCGCGTAATGCGAGTTTCAATCGTCGCGGGCATGGTCCCGGCTCCTCGACAGGGCCCGCCCGGACACCCTTCACTGTTAGCTCAACTCTAGCATCCTCGGATATTCCAAAAGCGCCGTCCTGCTCCGCACTATTCCGTCTTTGGCCCACGAGGTGAACCCGCCTGCCCTCGGAGCGGCAGGGCCGAATGGCCGTAGCCCCAGACGCAAATCAACGAGCCGACGGGTTGGACGTCGGCTGCGGATCTACTGATCCACCACCGCCCCGTCGGCGCCGAGGCGGGTGTGGATTTCGCGGGGTTTGTAGGGGGCGTTTTGGGCGGCGTCGGGTTTGAGGGTGACGCCGATGCCGGGTCGGTCGGTGAGGCGGATGTAGCCCTCGCCGTCGTGGGGGTGGATACCGTCCACCATGGCGCTCTTGGGCGGGACGGTCTCGCCGAGCGGTAGCTCCTGGAGCGCGAAGTTGGGGACCGCGGCAGCCACCTGCAGGCAGGCGGCGGTGCTGACGGGGCTGAGCGGGTTGTGCGGGACGACGCCCACGTGGCGGGCCTCGGCCAGGGCAGCGACCTTCTTGCTGCCCGTGATGCCGCCGACCATGCACACGTCGGGGCGCACGTACTGGACGGCGTCGCGGCGCAGGCACATGTCGAACTCCCAGATGGAGCTGAAACGTTCGCCGGTGGCAATGGGGATGTTGATCTTGGAGGCCACGTAGGCCATCTCGTCCAGGTTGTCGGGCATAACCGGGTCCTCGAAGAAGTAGGGGGTGTACTTCTCGATGGCGCGGCCCAGCTGGACGGCCTCGGTGGGGGTCATGCGACGGTGGATTTCGACGCACAGGTCCACCTCGTTGCCGGCGGCTTCGCGGTAGAGCCGCACCGCCTCGGTGGCGTCTTCGATCTTGTCGACGTGCGTCTTGAAGTAAATGACGTCGCGTTCTTCGTCCAGGAACGGCGAGAGGTGGCCGACGGCGGTGTAGCCCTCGGCGCGAGCGTCGGCTACGCCCTGGACCAGGGCTTTGCGGGTGTCGCCCAGGACGTGGTAATAGACGCGGCAGCGGTCGCGTACGTGCCCGCCAAGCAGCTGATAGACCGGGACTTCGAAATACTTGCCGGCGATGTCCCAGAGCGCGATGTCAATGGCGCTGAGCGCGCCCATGACCGCGGCGCCTCGGAAGTGGCTCCAGCGGTACATGTACTGCCAGTGGTGCTCGATTCGCAGCGGGTCCTCGCCAACCAGATAGCGGCCCATTTTTTCGATGGCGGCGGCGGAGGCTTCCAGGAAGCCCCAGGAGCCGGATTCACCCAGGCCAACCAGCCCGTTGTCCGTATGCACCTGCACCAGCAGGTATTGGTCCAGGAACAGCGGTTCGACTTTGGTGATTTGCATGAATGCTCCACGTAGGCGCCGGGAGCCTGCA
This sequence comes from Chloroflexota bacterium, assembly GCA_034423235.1. GTDB lineage: Bacteria > Chloroflexota > UBA11872 > UBA11872 > UBA11872 > UBA11872. Next base: position 6,034 of record DAOUIX010000120.1, read on the forward strand.
TCGTACGCGCCCCGGGCGGCTGTGGCAGGCTGCCCCTGTTCGGATGGCAGCCCAAGGCGGCCGGTCGCATGCAAGCGCAAGTCCTGGTCAGTCACTCGGTCGAGACGATTCAGATGGAGACGATTGAGCTAGGCGATCCGGGCCCCGGCGAAGTCCTGGTTCGCCATCACGTCACCGCCATGTCGCCCGGCACGGAGCGGGCCTCGCTGCTGCAGCTGCCGAACACGCCGTCCCAGATATGGCCGCGCAACGTGGGGTACAGCGCGGTGGGCGAGGTCGTGGCCGCGGGCGAGGGCGTGGACCTGGCGCCGGGCACGCGGGTGCTGACCAGGGGGCGGCACGGCACGGCCGACCTTGCCCCCATGAGCGACGTGTTCATGGTCGACGACGACGTGGCCGACCAGGACGCGGCGTTTCACACACTGCTGCGAATCACGATGCAGGCCGTGCGCAAGGCGCGGATCGAGCTTGGGGAAACCGTGCTGGTGATCGGCGGCGGCCTGATCGGGCAGCTGGCCGCGCAGTGGGCCTATGTGGCGGGCGCCGGGCGCGTGCTGGTAGCCGACCTGGATCCCTCGCGACGCGCCATGGCCGAAGCCGTACCGTGGCTGGAGAGCATGGATCCGGCTTCCGAGGAGGAACGCGCAACTCTGGCCGAAGGCCACACCGGCGGGCCGCCGGTCGTGATCGAGTCCACCGGCTTCCCGGCGCCGATCAACGACGCGTTCATCCTGGCCGGGCACCTGGCGCGGGTGGTGCTGCTGGGGAGCACGCGCGGATCCACCGAGAGCGTGAACTTCTACCGCGACGTGCACAAGAAGGGGCTGACGATCATCGGCGCGCACGATTCGATCCGCCAGCCGGACGCCGGCGACAACCCGTTTCTGAACGCGCTGGCGGTGCACTGGTCGGCGCGCCGCGACGTGGCGGTGGCATTGCGGCTGGCGGCGGCGGGACGGATCACGCTGGACCCGCTGATCACGCACCGGGTGAAGGGCAGCGAGTACGAGGCGGTCTACGACCTGCTCTTCGACTTCGAGCCGTCGCTGGTGGGCTGCCTGTTCGACTGGCGCTAGCCGGCCATCGCCGGATCAGTCGTCGAGGCGGCGTACGTAGTGGATCTGGCGGGCGACTTCCTGGAAGCCGAAGCTCGGGTAGAGGGTCTGGCCCTGGGCGTTCTGCACCAGCGTTTCGATCTTGGCCACGCGCATGCCGGAGGCGCGTAGATAGTCGAGCGCGCGCTCGATAAGGCGCGAGGCCACGCCGCGCCGCCGATAGCGGGCGTCCACGGCCATGTTGGGAATCAGGCCGATGCCGGCGGCCGGTTGCGGATGGGTGGTGATGTAGCCGATGACCACGCCGTCCAGCTCGGCCACGAAGTGGTCGGACGGTGCGGCTTCCAGTTCCGCCTGCACGCCGGCCCACTTGCGGGTCTTCCAGAGCGGCTCCGACTCAAGGCCGAGCAGCGCATCGGCGTTCTGGTCGATGCTGACGCCGTCAAAGCCTTCCAGCGTCAACTCGCGGATGCGGTCCTGGTCGCGTGGTTGGTAGCCGCGGATGGTGATGGGGAGGTCGGGTTGGCGCATGGGAGAAGCTGCTGTTTCAGGCCCCCTGAGCCTATTCGTAGCCATTCATACCGTCTAACGCCTACGGTTCAAGTAGCGTGCGAGGCACTCGAGTTCCGAGGACCCGCCCACGTCATGCGTCACGAACCGATAGCCGCCGTTGCCGACGACGGTGAGCTCATTGACCCCGATCCCTTTGCGATCGCACTCGGAATCATGGGCGTGGTGGCGGGCGGCGCCGCGTTCCTTGAGACCCGAAGATCACGGCAGTTTCAGGAGCGAACCCATCGCGACCGTTTTCGGGCCGCCTGGTTTGACTCTCGGCGGACGCTCATACATTTCCAACAAGTGCTGGCGTAGTTCGAGGCGTACATGCTCGAAGACGGATACGGAGGCATGGTGTTTCGGCTGGGAGCCGTTCAGCTGCGAGTCGACCCTCGCAAGCACCACGCGCTGCGGCGAATCCATGGCCAGACGCTGACGACCGCCAACTACCTGGCGGACAACATTGACCGTCTTTCCGAGTACCTGGGACCTGAGGACCAGGAACTCGTGGATCACATCAAGGAACAGCTGGCTGAAATGACGATTCCCGAGCGATTTGGACAGGTCGTTCGACTCGCGCGCCAGGGGCACACGCTCTTTGCTGAGCTACTTGAGTCGATCGACGATCGTGAACGGTTTCTGGAAGGCGGATAGCGTCAATTTGGCCGTCGTTGTCGCGTCCGCGGCCGAGGCATACAATGTTCTCAGGTTTGAAAAAGCCAAAGCTATAGCGTGATTCTCGCCGGCCGTCAGGCTGGCAGCTTGTAGTTGAAGGTAAGGAGTTCGAGAGGGGCTGTCGGGCTAACCCCCGCCGCCCCTCTCGACGCGTTTAAGGGCTATCGCGCGCTGGCGGCCCAGTTGGCGGTGGTGATGCCGCTGGATAGGCGCCAGTCGCGCAGGGCGTCGAGGAGTTCGCGGCGGGCGGGTGCGGCCAGCGGGTCGTTCCAAAGGTTGCGTTCTTCGTGCGGGTCGTCCTGGAGGTTGAAGAGTTGGCCGTCCTCCTCGCCGAGGAAGTGGACGAGCTTCCAGGTTTGACTGCGGACGGCCGTGACCAAGTCGACGTGCAGGCCGTTGCCGTCGTCGCGGCCCTGTTCGGTGAAAACGTAGCCGCGTTGAGGGGCCTGGCCGCCTTCGAGCGCCGGGAGGAGTGAGCGGGCCTCCATGGACGGATCCGGCTGGCAGCCGGCGAGTTCGAGGATTGTCGGGCCGAGGTCGAACCACTGGACCAAGTCGTCGATCCGGCGGCCGCCTGCGAAGCGGTTCGGCGACCAGACGATGCAGGGGACGCGGGTGATCGCGTCGTACATGGTCCACTTCTGGATGTGGCCGTGGTCGCCCAAGCAGTCGCCGTGATCCGAGGTGAAGATGACCACGCAGTCGTCGGCGTAGCCGTTGCGTTCGAGGGCGTCCATGAGTTCGCCCATCTGCGTGTCGATCATCGTCACGTTGGCCAGGTAGTGCGCGCGTTGGCGGTGCCGAGACTCCGGCGGCGGGTCAACGATGTGCATGACGGAGTCGTGGTCGACCTCGGTGTTGTGCTCGCGCATGACGCGCAGCGCCTCGGGCTGGCCGTCCAGGTCGGCCTGTGTGACCGGGCGAATCGGCAGATCACGGTCCAGGTAGGGCGCCAGCGCGTCGGGCGTGGGGTCGTAGGG
>DAOUIX010000121.1:0-3600 GCA_034423235.1 Chloroflexota bacterium
ATCGCCAGCATGGCCAGCGCCGCACCCGCCAGGGTCCGGGTTTGCATAAGGGTCGCGCGCATGCCTGGGCCAAGCCGAACTCTCGTTGTGTGCAGACCCAGGCTATCCACCCCTGGGCCGCCATGCTTGCCGGCCGCCTGTCCCAGCTCAGGTTCCGTGCGTCACCGCGTCAAGCGCTTGGTCGCGACTTGGGCGGACACCCACGGAGTTCCCATTGGCACGGATGGCCATTCGCCCGTGGCCACGGCCTGTTCTCCGGCTCGGACCTGGCAGCTATGGTGTCCGCCACGCGTCCCACAGAACCCCTGCACGCAGGCACCTAACTACTCAAACTCCAAAAGCTTGACCGCGAAGCGTACTGCACCCCGAGCCAGCGCCAACACCCAGCGTGGCCCAGCGCCCCGTCACGACGCCTCACCTGAAGGTCCGCGCGACAGCACGCCCACGCAGTCTCAGCCGCTCAGCCATCGGAACACGCCCGCCCCAGCTCGCGCGCCCTCAGCTCTGTCTGCCCACAACGCGGAGCTGTCGCTTGCTCACTTTGTCCCCGTGGTGTGCAAACTCCGCCTTACGGCTCGGCGCGCCACCACTAGTCGACACGGGAATCGGCGAAGCCGTAGTCGTAGTACGCGGCGATGGACAGCTCAAGCAGATCCGCCTTGGCGCGCCACCACGCTGCCGTTTCCGCCGGCGCCGCCTCTAGCAACGCCGTGGTTACAATCAGCTTCTTCGTACCAGACACAGGGTTGAAGGCCGCTGTGCCGCGCTGTCGCGCCTCTGCGTGCTCGGCCGGTGCCGCCAGCAGCAACGCCGCGCCGGCGTGGGCGACTCGACGATTGGCAGCCGCCAAGGCCGCACGGCGCCACGGAACGGCGTCCCCCACGGCCAGCACGGGTCGGGGCACGCTCAGCCACGCTGCCGCGTCACCCTCGGGCGGCGGTGGTCGATCCTTGCTGTAGCGGACGAACGACAGCCCTCCGTCGCGGCCGTACCGCGTATAGGCGGCCTGAAGGTCTCGGCGAGCTTCCTTCCACTCCGCGTATTTGGCTGGCTCCGTTAGGCGCAGAGCGTTCTCGCTCCCCGGAGCGCCACGCAGCACGTTCGCATAGGCCGCTGGTGCCGCTTCCAGCAGATCCGCCTCGGCGCGGATGAGGGCGACTCTCGCGTCTCTCTCAATCTCAAGGGAGGACGGCGGCCACTTGTAGGAACAACTAGATGTACCCGAGAGCGACGCGCCTGTCGCGCAGGGGATCGTAAGTACCAAGGCGACGCAAGCTGCGGCTCCCGCGCTGAGCGCCAGCGCTGTAAGCGCCAGCTGCCGCGCACGCTGCTCAGGAGATCTGCCCAGCACCACGCAATCCCACGCGGGTCATTCCTGATCGCGGCGCGTTCATATCGCCATCGTCACTCCTTGACGAAAATCTGCCACGGCTCGCAGCCTGTCGTGCGAAAGGTCAACGGTTCACGCGGACGGTCACGGAAAAACGAGTCAGTCAGAACTGCCCGAACGTCAAGGCTGGTCCATCCCCTCGAACTCTCTGACATATTACGGGACACTCCTCGAACCTTCACCGTGCAATCCGTATCACGCTTGGCTGACCCAGCAGTCACGATCACCATTTCCGCCGTGAGCGCCTCTGGCAACTTCTGCGTGCCCTCCGAGGCCGCATGGTCCACCCAGATCGCCCGACGCGCCGACAGCGCGTCCCACTCCGCTTCGCGATAAGCCCAGCATCCTGCCGCCGCTGCGGCGATGACCACCGCGCTCATTCCCAGCCCGACCAGCGTCCACAGCCGCGCCCGCCGCCCGGGTGCCGAGCTTGCCGGATCCGGTCCCTCCGAATCCGTCGCCCGAAACCGCCGCACCAGCCGCAGTCCGCGCTTCATGAGGCGCATCGCTTGGACTCGCTACGTGGACTTGTCAGCGACGTCAGATGCTCGAGTTTGGACTATCTCCACGCGGGGAGGCAAGGGCCGAGGCGCCCTTACACTGTTGAAGCAACGGCGCCTGGCGAGCCGGGGAGTGCCCGCGACTGACCGACCGTGTCAGCGGCTGCGGTGGTGCGGGTGGTCAGGCAGGCGGCGCGGCATCAGAGTGCCAATGGACGGAATAGCGCCGGTCGCTGACGCCGCGTGGCCGCCGACGGCAACCAATGACTGGCTGCCGGCTACGGACGCCGCGATTCGCACGTCGGCGTACCGACACAGTGCCCACACTCCGGCTGCGGTCCGCTCCGCGCACGGGCACGCAGCCTGAAGCGTTCGCCGACGATGTCCGCCGCGCACCGTTGCGTCTGCGCATAGAGCCGCGGGTTGGCCTCGATCGCAGCCGCGCGCGCCCGCCATTCCGCCACGACGGCGGCCGGGCGTGCCCGGGTGACATCGTCCAGCGCCACCCCCGCAGCCTGGGCTCGGCCGTAAAAGCCGGCCGAGTCCCGCTCCAGCCCGTTGGCGAAGGACCGCAGGAAGGCGGCTTCCCCGGCCGGGTCACGCTCGACCCGGCGGGCGAGGTTGAATTGGGCCTGATGAAACGCCCGGGCCTGGTCTTCCAACCCGCTGCAGCTCACCAACGCCGACGTCCCCAGCACCAGCCATAGGCCCGCAAGCAGCGCTGGCCGGAACCGTCGCGCCAACCGCAGCCCGCGGATCACGACCGCCCCGGCTCCACCCGCCACGGCCGACAGCCTTCCGTCTGGAATGTCACCGGCTCATGCTCATCATGCGGGCTTTCACGGATGCCACGGCTCAGCAGCCAGCCTCGAACGTTGATGCGCCTTGGACCAGGGCTAACGCCTGCAGAACTTCCGTCAGGCCAGCGCACTCTCACGATGCACCACGTAGGTGAATCTCGCGGGTGTGGGTTGGCCGCCCCATCCGTTGCGAGTGTCAGGTCCGCCGTCAGTTCCTGCGGCAGGTTCTCGGTGCCTTCCGAGGTGGCGTGCGCTACCCGGATCGTCCGCCGCTCGGCCATCACATCCACCCAGCGGTTGTACCCCCCACCGCCGGCCCCAGCAGCGCCAGCATCACGAACCGGCACCGGCGGCCCCCGCCTGGACATCCCGCCCGGCTTCACAAGCGCACCAACTCCACCAACCACGGCAGGCTGCCTGTTGCGGTGGAGACGTTAGATGATTCACGCAAGACTAATCTCACGGAGCCGCACGGGCTAGGCCAGTCCGCCCTCCCGTTGAAGCGGCGGCGGGTGGCTGGCCGGCGAGCGCTCGCTACTGACCGTCGGCGTCAGCGGCTGCGGGTGTGCGGGCGGTCAGACAGGCGGCGCGGCATCAGAGTGCCAATGGACGGGATAGCGCCGTTCGCTGACGCCCCGCGGCCGCCGACCGTAATCAATGACTGGACGCCGTCTACGGCCGCCAGGATTCGCATGACGGTGATCGCATGCAGTGGCCGCACTCTGGCTGCGGTCCCCGCCGACCCCACTCTGCTATCCCGAAACGCCGGGGGTGATGTCGCCGTAGGCGCCCAGGTCCGGGTACTTCTGCTGCAGCTGGTTCACGCGGGTGGCCCGGGTGGTGGACTGGCCGTCGGCGGCCGCCCCCGCCGTGATGCGGCTGGACAGGTTCGCCAGGGTCTGGGTGTGCT
>DAOUIX010000122.1:0-40968 GCA_034423235.1 Chloroflexota bacterium
ATCGCCAGCATGGCCAGCGCCGCACCCGCCAGGGTCCGGGTTTGCATAAGGGTCGCGCGCATGCCTGGGCCAAGCCGAACTCTCGTTGTGTGCAGACCCAGGCTATCCACCCCTGGGCCGCCATGCTTGCCGGCCGCCTGTCCCAGCCCAGGTTCCGTGCGCCACCGCGTCACCCACCCAGCCGCGACTTGGGCGGGCAGCCACGGGGTTCCCATTGGCACGGGTGGCCACTCGGCCACGGCCGGTCGTCCGGCTCGAACCGGGCGGATTCCGCGTCGGCCGCGGGTGGTTGGGACGGCTAGCGCAGCGCGACGTTGATGCCCTGGCCGACCTCGTCGATGGGGATGAAGGTAATGGCGTCGTGGAGCTGCGCGGGAAGGCTGTCCAGGTCGTGTTCGTTCTGGCGCGGCAGCACCACCCGGCGTATGCCGCCGCGATGCGCTGCGAGAATCTTGGCCTGCACGCCCTGGGCGCGACGGACGTGTCCGTGCGCCGTCATGCCGCCAATGGCCAGGAATTCCGGGTCGGCGGCGCGGTCCCGCATGAGGGACACCATGGCAATGGCGGCCGCGACTGCGAGTGAGCCTTCGTCTCCCGGCAGGTCGCTGGCGGGAACCAGCAGGTCGGTGTCGAACTCTTCGAGCGAGCGAGCGGACACGCTCAGGTCGGAGAGCCGCGACCGGACGTAGGAGGGCACGATCGCATAGCGGCCGGTTAGGTCCGCGCCCGCCGTGTCCCGGATCCGAATTCGTCCGGCGCCCGGCATCTGTACGGCCTCGATATGCCCCAGCACGCCGCCGCCACGCCGAACGACGGCGCCGGCGGTCATGCCTGGCGTCTCACGTCGGCGGCGATAGGCGCCAAGCTGCCTGGGGCGACCGACGGTGGCTCCCAGGTCTTCGATGGCGATGGACACGGGACCGGGTTCATCCTGTAACGCTTGACGTGTCAGCGCACGGCGAACGACCTGTCGAATCAGGCCGTCGAGTTCGTCGACACCTGGCTCGACCGTGTAGCTGCGCACCAGCGCGGATAGTGCGTCGTCTTCGATCGCGAGATCCTCAGGCGACACGTTGTATTCGCGCAGCATGGCGGGCGCCAGCGAGTCACGCGCAATGGCGACCTTGTCGTCGTCCACGTAGCCGGAGAGCTCCACGATGTCCAGACGTCCGCGCTCAAGCGGCGGAATGTCGGGTAGCCAGCGAGCCGTTGTGATCACGAGGGCTCGAGACAGATTGAAGGGGACGTCAAAGAATCGGTCGTGGAACCGGCGTCGCGCCGCGGCGTCCGTGAGGGCGGCCAGCAGCGTGGCTCGGGTTGCCGCCCAGCGGTCGCTGACGCCCTTGCTCTGGTTCGAGGTCGTGGGCCAGCCGCCGCCAATCGCGTCGATCTCCTCGAGCAGCAGGACGACCTCGCTCTGCCCGAGCCTCTCAATGGCGTCCATGATTTCGCCGGGGGCCTGGGGACTGCCAAACAGCTCGTCGGGGGAACCCAAACGATCCAGGCGGATGATTGCCAGCGGCAGGCCCAGGTGCTCCGCGATCTCGCGGGCAATGTGCGTTTTTCCGACACCCGGCGGGCCGACAAGGCACAGCAGCGCTCGCGGTCCGGCGGCATCGGGCGCCGCCGTGAGCTGGTGCTCACGCACCACGAGGTGGTCGCAGAGCAGGTCGGCGACGTCCTCCGTGACCGAGAGGTTGTCGACCAGGTGGGTGTGAAGGTCGCCGATTTGCGGCCGAGCGACGCTGTCGTCCACCCACGGCAATGCCAGCGCCCGGCTGAGACGTTCCGCGCCGTCCAGGCTGCCGTCCAAACCGTCGAGTTGACGGCGCAGCCTGGCGGCCACATGGTCCGGGACTTCAGTTGCCGCAAGGCGTGATGCGAGTTGGGTGGCGTTCACAGGGGTTTTGTCACCAGGTGCGTGTTTGATCATAGCTTTGCCGAGGTTGGCGCCGTCAGTAGGAATTCTCGCGAGACGCCGTGAGCTTACGTTGACCTGCTGGCCTTGCGGCGCGATGCTTGAGCGTAGACGGAACTCGCGAATGGTGCCAAACGATGGGTCTGCCTGGATCGCCTGACTTCGACGTCGATATTCACAAGGCGAAGGAGATGATCGACAACGGTGAGGTGGACGTCGTGGACGTCCGCACCCAGTTTCAAGCTCCGGCCATGCCGGGGGCGGATTATGTGCCGCTGGACGACATCCTGGCGCGCCCCACCGAAGTTATTCCTTCCGGCAAGCCCCTGCTGTTTATCTGCAATGTCGGGCAGACCAGCGCGGTTGCCACGCAGATGGCCAGGGCGATGAGCGTCACCGACGCCTACAACATGGCAGGTGGCATGACGGCCTGGGCCGAGGCCGGCTACGAAACCGAAGATCCACCCGCCGGACACTAGGCGCCGGCACCACCTGGAAGGGTCTTGACCTTGTTTACTGTTGAGCAAGTCCAACGCTACAGCCGGCATATGTTGTTGCCCGAAGTCGGGGCGGCCGGTCAGGCGAAGATTCTGAATGCCAAGGTGGTGGCGATTGGCGCGGGTGGCCTTGGCTCACCCGTGCTGTACTACCTGGCCGCGGCCGGCGTCGGCCGACTGGGCGTGGTGGACTTCGACACTGTCGACCGTTCGAATCTGCAGCGACAGATTCTGCACCGCGACAGCCGGGTTGGCATGCCCAAAACCGCGTCGGCGGAAGCCACGCTGACCGGTCTGAACCCCGACGTGACGGTGGTGCGCCACGACGAGCCGCTGACGTCCGACAACGCGCTCGAAATCCTGGAGCCGTACGACATTGTGGTTAACGGCTGCGACAACTTTCCCACGCGCTACCTGGTCAACGACGCGGCGTATTTCCTGCGCAAACCGCTGGTTGACGGCAGCGTCATGCGATTTGAGGGCATGGCGACCGTTTTCGAGCCGGACGCGGGCTGCTACCGCTGCCTCTATCCGACGCCGCCGCCGCCGGAAATGGCGCCAAGCTGCGCCGAAGCGGGCGTGCTGGGGGTTCTGCCCGGGCTGATCGGGCTGATCCAGGCCACGGAGGTGCTGAAGCTGGTTGTGGGCATCGGCACGTCGCTGACGGGGCGTCTGCTGCTGCTGGATGCGATGGAGATGGAGTTCCGCGAACTGAAGCTGCGGCGCGATCCCGAGTGCCCGGTGTGCGGCGAGCAGCCGACGATCACGGAGCTCATCGACTACGAGGAGTTCTGCGGCTTCGCCGGCGGCGATACGTCCCCGGCGGCCATGGAGACGGTGGCCGTCTAGCACGACCAAGGGCTTGATCGCCTTCTGGTGATCCGGTCGAGGTGACCGAGCCGGCCTAGCCTTACGGGTTCTGGACCTTCGCGACGTGGCCGGAGCGTGTCGGGCGTATGCTGGGAACGCGCGCTCGCACGGGGCAGACCGCTGGCTCGACCGCCCAGTCGCACGCGTCGCCAGAGCCTCGGCGAATGGCTGGCGGCCGAGAATCGCCGCCGCGGCGACCTGGCGCGAATCTGGCCGCGCCGCGTGGCTCATCTCGGCGTCGGCTTGGCCCTGTGGATGGCCGCCATCGTGCTGGCCGGGACGGTTTCGATGCAGCCGTTCGACTATGGCGCGACGGTTGTGCCAAGCGATTCAGGCCACTGGCTGATCGAACGCGTGTCTCCCGGAGGGCCCGCCTGGCGGGCCGGCCTGAGCAGCGGGGAGGTTATCGCCTGGGACGGGCCCCCGCGAGTGGCGGCCGGGGAGCCCATTGAGCTACGAGCCGCATTCGGTCGTCCGGCGATCCACGATCCGCAAACCGAGTCAGCAATTTCGATCCCCGGCCGTGATCCAACGATCCGAGCCGCCACGCTCGCGCTGGCGACGGTTTTCGCAGCCGGTGGAGTAATCGTGGCGCGCTACGGACGGCGCCGCGTACTGGAATCGGCCACCGCTGCCCTGTTTGCCGTGGCGATTGCCCTGACGCTTGGCTCGGTGACACCAGACGCCCGCGGCGTGCTGACGCTGCTGACGTTTGCGGCGACCGGCGCGGCGGGGGTTGCACTGCTTCGGCTGGGGGCGGTCTTTCCCATTCGGGGACCCGCGTTCATCGTGCCCTTTGTTCCAGCGCTGGCGGTCTCCGCCCTGGCTGGGCCGGTGGCGGTTCTGATTGCCTCGTTTCAAGGCCGTCCAGAGCTGTACAACGCGGCCTGGGTCACGGTGGCCCTCCTTCCCGCGCTGGGGCTTACGGCGCTCCTGGCCAAGTGCCTGGTCACGCTGCTGGACATCACGTTTCCCCGTGACCGGCGGGTGGCGCGAGTTCTGCTTGCCACGTTTGTGACTGCCGCGTTGCCGCCAACCGCGCTCTCGCTGGTGCCGGCCATCCTCAGCGGGGCCGAGATTCTTCCCTATTCGGTTTCGTTGCTGGCCGTGGCGGCCACGGCCCTCGGGGTTGCCCATGTGGCCGTACCGACATGGCGCATTCGATTCCAGCGCGTGCTTCGAACGATTTTCCTGCATGGCGCGGTCTGGATATTGCTCTTCACGTTCTACGCATTGCTCGTAGGGGTGATTGGCCGATACCTGGCCGACCGCGCCGGCGCCTTGCCCGTGGTGTGGCTGCTTGCGGCGGCGTTGGTCGGCATCGGCGTGACGATGCCGTTCGCGCGCTGGCTGGTGCTACGGACGCTGTCGCGCTGGGTGTACCAGGACAGCTACGACCCGCAGCGCGTGATGCGAACGGCGAGCACGGCGCTGGCCTCGACGACGTCCGTTGAGCAGTTGGCCGAGTCTGTGCTGGCCCCGGTTCGGCGAGCCATCGGCCTCGATTGGATCGCCCTCACACGGTCGGGCCCGCCATACGACCCTGTGGCCATCGCGTTCAACGTCCTGGCCCCGACACCCGACGACGCCCAGGTCCGCACGGCCGTGGTGGCTGCTGGAGGCGGTGGGCGCTCGGAAATCGCGGCCGTCGTTGTGCCCTGCCAGCTCGGCGATTCCGTGGTGGCGTATGTCGTGGCCTCGATCCGCGAGGAGTCGTTTGGTCTCAGCCAGGCCGACGCCGACCTGCTGGACGCCTTGGCCAGTCAGTTGGCCAGCTTCATGGTTCGCGTGGACCTATGGGGCCAGTTGCAGGACCGCGTGCGCGAGCTGGACGAGACGGCCCAGCGGCTACAACACAGCCAGCAAACCCTGAGTGACTTATATGACCAGGTGAACGGGCTGCTGGAGGCCGAGCGACGCCGCATTTCGCGCGATCTGCATGACGAGCCGCTCCAGAAGTTGGTGCTGCTGCAGCGTGCGCTGCGCTCAGCCTCGCCGGGACCGTACCGCAGCCGCGACGCGCTGCTGCGGCTGGTGGATACGGCGGCCGGGGACCTGCGCGACATCTGCGAACGTCTGCGCCCGCCTGTTCTGGATGACCTTGGGCTGGAAGCGGCGCTGCGCTGGCTTGTTGACGAGGCAGGCCGGGCCGCGCCGTTTGAGATCGAGTTTCAAGCCGATGGCACCCCGGACGGGGAGCGGCCGGACGCCGACGTTGAAACGAACATCTATCGCGCGGCCCAAGAGGCGCTCAACAACGCCCTGCGACACGCGCAGGCATCGCGAGTCCGAATTCGACTGACGCGAGCGGCCGACGCCATTCGGCTCACCGTTCGAGACGATGGGCAGGGCTTTCAGGCTTCGTCAGATTTCGCCGTGTATGCCGCCACCGGTCACCTGGGGCTGGCCGGGCTGCGCGAGCGATTCAGCCGCCTTGGCGGCGCGGTTCAGGTGGAATCGCGGCCAGGTGGACCCACGGTACTTACGGTGGAAGCCCCGCGTCGTCGAACCGTGGTCACGGAAGCGTGACCGTGCGTCGCCCGATCCGCGTCTTACTGGTGGACGACCATGCCATGGTGCGTGAAGGAACCGCTGCTGTGCTGGCTGATGTCCCGGATATCCAAGTTGTCGGCACGGCGGCTGACGCGGCCGCCGCCGTGCGCGCGTGCCGGCGCCACGCGCCGGATGTCTGTCTGCTTGACTTCCGTATTCCCGGCGGCGGGCCGACGCTCGCTCGTCGGTTGGCACACATCGCACCGGCGACACGAGTCCTGGTGGTGTCCGCCTATGGCAAGGCGGACTATGTTCGCTCGATGCGCGATGCGGGCGTCGCGGGCTATGTCCTCAAGGACCTAGATACCGCGGGTCTGGCTGACGCCGTACGCCAGGTCTCCGCTGGCGGAACGGCGTTCCAGGACTTGCCGGCAGCGGAGCCGGAGATGTATCCCGAGCGGTCCCTGGCCGAGCCCCTGACCATGCGAGAGCTTGATGTGCTGCGCCTGGTGGCCGAAGGCGCGTCGAATCGGGAGGCCGCAGCCGTGCTGGCCGTTTCATCTAAGACAATTGAAGCCCACCTCAGTAGCGTCTACAGCAAGCTACGAGTTCGCTCGCGCACCGAAGCTGTGGTGACTGCGGTTCGAGATGGAATTATCAGCGTAGACCGGGCCGACGCCGACGGGTAACGCCATTTCAGGCAGAGGGATTCGCCGACGCGAACTCATCGCTTCATACACCGCGTCGGCAAGCTGAACGGCACGTACGCCGTCCTCGAGTCTGGCCAACGGCTGTCCGCTGCCGGCCACGGCTTTGACGAAAGACCGCAGGCTCTCTTCCTGTCCGGCTCGCGCGGGGTGCGGGGATGGTGTGTCAGCGTCCGCCAGGCTGCGGCGCGGGGATCCGTTGCCGGACAGTTCGCCGGATGCGGCGGCCGTTGCCAAGCCGTCCGTTGCCAGAACGCGCCAGGTGGACAAGGCCGGGCTGCGGCCGTATTCCCCGACGACGACGCGCGCCAGTCCCCCGCTTCCAAACCTGAAGCAGGCCGTTACGGTGTCGGCAAGGTCCGCCCGCCGGGTGTGTCGGCCGCCGAGCGCCTGAACGAAACGAGGCGTGGTGCGCATGAGGAAGCAGGCCAGGTCAAACGCATGGCCGCCGAGCAGTCCCAGCACGCCCCCGTGCTCGGCCTTGCCCTTCCACGACGCGTGCAGCGGGTCGATAACCGTCTCGATCTGTATAAAGGTGGGCCGCGGGATGCGGCTTCGGATTCGGCGTACACCCGGCGAGGCGCGTGCGCCGAAGTTGACGACAACGACGCTCTTCGACGCACGCGCGTACGCCAGAATTGTCTGGGCGTCCGGGTAGCGCAGCGCCACGGGAGCTTCCAGCAAGACGTGGCGTCCTCGATCCAGTGCCTCGCGGGCCAGTTGAGAGTGGTTGCCAGGCGGCGATGCCACGATCAGGGCGTCCAGGTCCGCGCGCCGTAGCGCATTGGTCGCATCGTCGTACCAATTCGGCGCGCCGAGCCGGCGGGCGCCCGCCTCGGCCCGCTTGAGGTCGGTATCCACTACGCAGTTGACCGACGCGCCAGGCAGCGCTTGAATCATCGATCCGTAGGCGCGACCTGCCTGGCCATAGCCGACAATGGCAAACTTCACGAGGGACTCGCTGAGCGCGGAGCCGTCAGACGCAGCCTACTCACTTGGCTCGACATGGCTTGGTTCCCGCCGCGCAGGCGTAACATTCCGCAATGACGCCGCGCTCTGTAGTCGGAGCCGTTGAGGTAAACAAGGGGCAATCCGGTCCACTGCATGGGTAGCTGTCGTATATTGAGGATTCTGCTCGACATAACGCTGCCCGAGCGCAATGTCATCTAACCCAATCCAACGACGACCGTCCGGCCGTGCGCATCGACTACGGCGCGCCGAGGTTATAAGCGTCGCCTCTGCCGGCGTCGTCTTTGTGATCGTGGCTGTGATCGGCGTTCTGGTCTGGCTCAGGTCGTCTGATTCGCCCGCGGCCACCGTTGCCCCGACGGCGACCGTGGCGGCGCCCCAGCCCCAGACGGCGACGCCGGTCGTGCGCGCCAGATCGCCGCTGCCGCCAACGCCGTCACCCGTCGTGGAAGTTCGTGCGACACCCGAGCCACCCAGCCCGCTGGACCTGATCGCCGATTGGCCCGAAGACCGACCGTTCAGCGTGCTCTTCCTCGGCCTTGACCGGCGTCCCGGTGAGGGGGGCGGGCGAACCGACGCGATTATCCTGGCTCACGTTGAGCCCCAGCTTCGTGCCGCGACGCTCGTGTCTGTCCCCCGCGACATCTGCGTGGCGAACTGCCGTACGGACCCATTCCGAATCAACTCGGTCTGGCAGGAGGAAGGCCCGGACGCGCTCAGTCGTCGCGTGGCCAACTTGCTTGGCGTGCAGGTGGACTACTGGGTCACCCTGGACTTCAACGGTTTCAAGCGCTTGGTGGACTTCTTCGGCGGCGTTGAAATCGACGTGGAGTCGACGATCTATGATCCGAACTATCCCAACGCCACGGACACCGGCTTCGAGCCGTTCCACGTGGAGGCCGGTCCCCAACACTTCAGCGGGGATACCGCGCTGCGCTACGTGCGCACCCGCCACCAGGACGGGGCGTTCGCTCGCGAAGTACGCCAGCAGCAAGTGCTGCTGGCGCTGGTGGAGCAGGTGATCTCGCCGCAGACCCTGGTTGAGTCGCCGGCCTTCCTGCGCGAACTCAGCAACGCGTTCGAGTCAAACTTGCCGCCAGACTTGGTGCCCTCGATGGCGAAGCTGGGAATGCAGATTGGTTCAGCTCGAACCGTGTCGGGCGCCATTCGGCCGGAGGACGGCATGGTGCGCGAGGTCATTGCCGACAACGGCGCCTACGTCCTGCAACCGAACGTCCCGCTTATCCACGCCTATACGGCCGACTTGATGCGGCGCAGTGAATCGCTGCCGGCGCCCGAAGCGGGCCTCCAGGTCGAACTGGCCAACCGAGTGCAGCCCGCGACCTAAGGCCGTCGCGCAACGACGAAGAGTTCCGACGGCTCGTAGGCGACCTCCAGGAAACGCCGCAACACGCCAGCGATCCGAGCCACCTCCTGCCGCGTGTGCGACAGGCCGTCGGCGACCTCGTGAATCGCGCCTTCCAGGTTCCGGCCGTAGTCCGAATTGGCGAGTCGTCCCGCGACCCAGCGCGACGCCGGGGAATCCGACGGGCCGGACGCGGCGTGAGTGCGTGTCGGTGGTTGGAGGGCCAGATCGGCCAGATTGACCGGCAGGCCGCGCTCGGACTCCGGGTTGTGCCCGGCCGAGACGGTCTCCAAACCCGAACCGCTGGTCAGGAATTCGATCAACTCCCGGTCGTACGGGCGTACGTGTGTCGGATCGCGCCAGAATTCGTGGGCGATCGTCGGAAGACTGCCAGGATTTGGCGTGGCGACAATCAGGCGCCCGCCGGGACGCAGCCGATCCGCGGCCAGGCGGATCAAAGCCGCGGCTTCGCGGACCGCCAGGTGCTCGATCACGTGAAATGCCGTGATCGCGTCGTAGCGGGCAGGCGTGCTCTGGAGGAAGTCGAGCACGTCGCCCTGCTCAATCGGCATTCCGCGCGCCTCCGCCAGCATGTCAGGGTCGTGGTCGACTCCCAGCACGCGATGTCCGGCGTCGGCGGCCGCGGCCAGGAATTCGCCGCGTCCACATCCCACGTCCAGCAGGTCGCCTGGTTCCGAGAGAAACCGTAGATACCAGGCGCGCGCGTGCCGAACCGTTTCGGTGGCGAATCCCTGCTGTGCGTACCAGTCCGCGCCCATGCCCTGCCAGCCCTTACGGCGTACCGGGCGGCAGGCTAGCACCGGACCCGGCCGATCAACTTAGAATGCCGCCCAGTGTCCCCTTGCAGCGGCGGACGTTATGAACGACGACGTTGAGATCTTCTCGATCGGAACGGAACTCGTCTCCGGCCTGGTGCTGGATACGAACTCGCACTGGCTGGCCGGCGAAGTCTCAGTTGCGGGCGGCGACGTGCGCCGGATCACCGCGCTGGCCGACGACCTGGACGCCTTGATGGCCGAACTGCGTGCCGGTGTGGCACGCAAGGCGCGGGTGATCCTGACCACCGGCGGCCTTGGCCCAACGCCCGACGACATGACGGTGGATGCTATCGCCGCTGTTGCCGGCAGTGACACGCACACGCCGTTCGAGGTTATTGAAGACTACGCCCGTCGTCGGAACATGACGATCGAAGAAGTCTCGGTGCCTCCGCGGCTCAAGATGGGATCGATACCGCGCGCAGCCACGGTGCATCTCAACCCGGTCGGGTGGGCGCCCTGCTTCTCGACGGTCATCGACGAGACGACCATCTGGTCGATGCCCGGGCCTCCGCGAGAAGTCGAAGGCTGCTTTGAGACGCATATCCGGCCCGCCCTGCGCGGAATGTTCGCTACCCAGAGTGCGCGGATGCGCGTCTTCATCGATTCCTTCGAATCCGAAACCTCGCCGTTCATGCAGCGGGTGATGCGTGAAGTACCTGCCGCCTATCTCAAGGCCTACGTCGGGCAGTCGCGGGTCAATGGTCTTCCGGTCGACATCGTGGTGCGCAGCACCGACGGTGGCGATCCCAAAGTTCAGCTCGACGCCGCGTACGACCTCTTTTGCGCCATCGCCGCCGAGGCTGGGAAGACCGTCACCCTGGAACCGACGGCCCCCCTTCGCGACTGACGGGTTCGTAGCCAGTGCGTTCCCGCTGGTCGTCCGAGGCTGCCGCCGGACTGGACGCCTTGGCGCTGCGGGTTCACACCTCGCGACTGCTGGGTGCTGAGCCTTCGCTGGTTCTCTTTGGCGGCGGCAACACTTCGGTCAAGCACGACGGACCGGATGCGCGCGGCGACGTGCGGCGAACGCTCACGATCAAAGGCAGTGGAACAGACTTAGCCACCATCCAGGCTGCTGGCTTTGCTCCACTCGCCCTTGACGACCTTCTCCCGCTGCGTCAACGCGAGACCCTTGACGACCACGCCATGGTTGAGTTGGTCACGCTGGCGCTGCTCGACTCGCAGGCGCCGCGCCCGTCCATCGAAACGCTGCTGCACGCCTTTGTCCCCCTCGACTGGATCGACCACAGCCATGCCGACGCGATTCTTACGTTGACTAACCAGCCGGATGGCTGGGCGCGGGTGCGAGAGGTTCTCGGCGACGCTGTTGGTCTGGTTCCGTATATCAAGCCCGGCTTTGAACTATCCAAGGCGGCCGCCGACGTTTACGACGCCGACCCGTCCGTGGCCGGTCTGGTTCTGGACAAACATGGACTCGTGACGTTCGGCGAGACCGCCCAGCAGTCGTACGAACGACACATTGATCTGGTTTCGCGGGCTGAAGCGCGGATTGCGCGGACCTGGTTCGGCCCGAGACCACCGGCAGAGCCGTCGAGCGGCGATGCGTCCGGTCTGGCGGTTCGGCTGCGCGGGCTGCTGAGCCGTCGCCGGCACATGATCGTGCGCTGTGATGTCAGTCCCCGGGTGCGTGCCTTTGTCGACCGGCAGGACCTTGCGCGCATTTCTCAGCAGGGTCCGGCGACGCCCGACCACGTGCTGCGCACCAAGCGTCTGCCGCTTGTGTTGCCAGGCATTGATCCGGCGCACGCGACGCAGGCGGTGGCGCGCTATGAATCGGCGTACGCGTCTTATGTGCGGGACCATGCCGACCCCGGCGACGATTTCAGACATGATCCCGGCCCGCGCATCGTGCTGGCGCCCGGAATCGGCATGTTCTCGTCCGGGCGCTCGGCGGCTGAAGCGGACGCCGTCGCTCGGATTTATCGCCACACAATGGATGTGATCGAGGGTGCGGAGTCCATGCGTGCCTATTCCGCGCTACCGGCGCATGATCTGTTCGACATCGAGTACTGGCCGCTCGAGCTCTACAAGCTCAAGCTCGCGCCGCCCGACCGGGAACTGGCCGGTCGGGTTGCCTTCGTAACCGGAGCTGCCAGCGGAATCGGCCGCGCCACGGCCCGCGGGCTTGCAGCGGCCGGCGCCCACGTGTTCGTAACCGACATTGACGCCTCCGGCGCCGAAGAGGTGGCCGCGCGGATTCAGAGCGCCGGTGACGCCGCCCAACCGCTGACGCTTGATGTGACGGACGAGAAGGCTGTGGCGTCGGCCTTCCACGAAGTCCTGCTTGCGGTCGGGGGGCTGGACATCGTGGTGTCCAACGCTGGCATCGCCGATGCGGCGTCCATCGACGATCTGGCTCTCGACGCGTGGCAACGCAGCCTCGATGTGAACGCCACGGGTCACTTCCTCGTAACCCGGGCAGCGATCCGCGCAATGCGCGAACAGGGCCTGGGCGGCAGCGTGATCCTGATGTGTACGAAAAATACCTTTGATCCAGGCAGCGACTTTGGCGCTTACAGCGCGGCCAAGGCCGCTCAGCTGCAACTGGGCCGCGTGCTCGCGATCGAGAATGGCGAGCATGGAATCCGCGTCAACATGGTTAATCCCGACGCCGTGTTCACCGACTCTCGCCTATGGAGCGTTGATCTCCGCACGGGTCGGGCCGCGGCCCACGGCGTGGAGGTCGATGACCTCGAAGACTTCTACCGGCGACGCAACCTGTTGCAGACCTCGATCGATGCAGACGATGTGGCCGAGGCCGTACTGTTTCTCGCCAGCGACCGCTCGGCCAAGACCACCGGCGCGGTACTGCCGGTCGACGGCGGCGTTCGCGGCGCATTCCCGCGTTGAGTCCTGAAGCCCAGCCTCGACGCTAAGGAACAGCGGCACCCGAAACAAACAGTTCGCCGTCCGTCACAACCAGGGTCTCGATTGCAATTGGCAGTCGGGGGAGACCGGCGTCAAGGGTGCGTTCGGCCAGGGTCAAGAGAAGCGATCGTACAAAGCCCGGGGCGAATGTTTCCCCAACCTGAAGCCGAGTCACCTCAGCCGTTCGCTCGCTGTTCATGGTCGCGACCACGATGTCAAGACGAAACGGAAAACTGAGTCCCAACGTGTGGAGAATGCCTGTGAGGGTCAGCGTCTGTGGACGGAACGTGACCTGCATGGCCGAAACCGATCCAAACCCGTGATCCTGCATTCCCCAATCCTGAATAAGGGCAGTCATTTCGTCGTGCGTGAAGGCGATCTGCGCTGGGATTTGCCTGCCCGCCTGACGTGCCCTATCCGATACCTGTGCGAATCCCCTGAGCTTGGCCATGGCCCGCCCCTGCACCTCTGGCTCCGGCTCGAGGCGCGCCAGATCCGAGATGTCAACCGAGCCACGTGTGGCAAAGACGCCAAGCACGGTGATTACTCCCGCCAGGCCTAGCAGCACCCAAATGCCAAGAACCAGAGCGCGACGCACGCAGACTCCCTCATTTCACTGCCGCATTGTGAGCTGGCGGCACCGTGCCACGGCTGCACTCGTTTGATCGTCGTGAGACGCCGCGCGTGATGCGCGGCAAGCGCTGCCGCTGGTATCCGTATGCTAGCGTCCGCCCGCTCACGACCCGCGACCTTGAGGGCCTGTGAAGACAGCTATGCCAGCCGGTCTCATTCGTAAGGCCGTTGTGCCGGTGGCCGGGATAGGGACCCGCCTGTTCCCGGCGACCAAGTCACAGCCCAAGGAAATGCTGCCGGTAGGCCGAAAGCCGGTTGTGCAGTACGTCGTGGAGGAACTCCGCGAGGCTGGGGTTGAGCAGATTTTGTTGATTACCGGCCGTAAGAAGGCGGCAATTGAGGATCACTTCGACGCCGATCTTGAACTCAGCCAGGTTCTCCGGCAGGCGGGCAACGTTGATCCAGCCGATTTACCCATTGCCGACGGCATTCACGGCGTGTTCTATACGCGTCAGGGCACGCCAAGCGGAGTTGCCGACGCGGTGGGGCTGGCTCGGGACTTTGCCGGAGGCGAACCCATCGTCGTCGCCTTTGGGGACACGATCATGCACGGAGGCGATCTGGTTGCGCGGCTGATGGCCGCGTATCGGCAGAGCCGCGCCAGCGGTGCAATCGCGGTTGAACAGATCGCACCCGAGGACGCGTTCCGCTACGGAATCGTTGACGTGCGCGAGGTCGATGGATCTCTGGTGGCCGCAGGTCTGGTTGAAAAGCCCCCGCCAGGTCGCGCGCCCAGTGATTTCGCGATTGTCCCGCGCTACGTTTTTGATCCCGCGATCTTCGACGCGATCGAGGCGACGCGACCGGGGCTGGGCGGCGAACGCTGGCTGACCGACTCAATCTCGATCCTGGCACGCGAAGCCCCGCCCGTGCGCGTTGTGCCGCTGGAAGCGCACGAACGCCGCTACGACATCGGCAATTTTCAGTCCTACTTCCGGGCCTTCATAGACTTTGCGCTGGCAGATCCGCAGTACGGCGCCGGCGTGCGCCAGTACATCAGCGAGCTTGGCCAACGGCTGTGACGGCCAGCGCTCCGGTCGTCGCCTCGGCGCCCGGGCGAGCCGGGCTTCTCGGCAATCCCAGCGACATGTACGGCGGCACGGTCATCGCCGTGGCGGTACCGCGTCGCGCGTATGTCTCAATACGCCCGGCGGCCAGGCTGCGGCTGCTGGCGTTGGATGCGGGTCTCGATCTCACGCTGGAATCGCCCGACGACCTCCGTCTGGCGCCGCCGCCGACCGCGGCGCTGGCGGCCCGGATGCATCCAGCGGACCTGGCCGAGGCGCGTCGAGCAACGTACCTCAACGTACTCAAGGCGGTGGTTGCCGCGCAGGGTGCGCAGGACCAACGAGTCGAGATTCGATGCTGGAGCGATATCCCTCCGGGCGCTGGGCTGTCGAGTAGCAGCGCGTTACTGGTAGCCGCGCTGTATGCCTCCAACACCTGGCTCCAAAGAGCGACACCGGCGCACCAGTTCGCTGAAACGGCGCGTGAAATCGAGTTCAGTCGGATGGGCATCACGTGCGGGTTTCAGGACTTCTACGCCACGACGTTCGGTGGATTGACGTACATGGATTTTCGAGACAAGGAGCACTGGCGCGGGCCCGAGGTCGATCCGTTGGCCACCGTCGAGGCACTGCTGGGCTCCGACCACCAGCTACCACTGGTCCTGGCCCACACCGGTCGGCAGCGCGATTCTGGCGAAACTCACCGTCCCCTTCGTTCGCGCTGGGTGGAAGGCGATCGACAGGTGCGTGCGGCCATGCAGGCGTTGGCGTCCATTGCCCGGCAGGCCAAGCGCGACGTCATATCCGAGAACTGGCCGGCGGTGGGAGCGGCCATGAATACTGCGCACGGCTACATTGCCTCCGTCGGCGGGTCCGGCCAGGTTGTCGACGCCCTGATTGAGCAAGCCCTCAAGCTGGGCGCGCGCGGAGCCAAGCTCGCCGGGGCGGGCTTGGGCGGCACCATCATCGCCTTGCACGATGACCCGACGTGGCTGGCCAAAAGAATCGTCGAATGCGGCGCGGCTTCGGCATTCGAGATCCAGCGCGCGGCGCCCGGCGTTCGCAGCGAGTCGGCCGGCGTAGCCATCCCAAACTGCGGTCACGTCGTGCCGGTGACGACATGACACAGGCTGCGGTTCTGGGGCTGGACCTAGGCACGACTGGCGCGCGCGCTGTTCTTGCCGACGTGGCTGGAACCACGCTCGCCGTTCACGAGGCTCCCTATGAGTTGCATACGCCGCGACCCGGCTGGGCGGAGCAGTCGCCGGAGGCCTGGGAGCAGGCGGCCTTCGAGGCGCTGGCCGCCGTGGCCTCGCAGGCAGGCCGCCCGGAGAACGTGCGGGCGATTGGCCTGACGGGACAGATGCACGGTCTCACGCTGCTCGATCGAGCGCAGCGTCCCCTTCGCGACGCCATTCTTTGGTGCGACCTGCGCACTGGACCTCAGCGTCGCGAACTCGAAGACGCCCTCGGCGTGCCCATGCTCATCCGGCACACCGGCAACCTGCCGCTGGAAGGCTTTCAAGCCCCCAAAATCGTCTGGGTTCGCTCGCATGAACCGCGCGTACTGGATCGAACGGCCCATGTCTTGCTGCCCAAGGATTTCATTCGGCTTCGGCTCTCCGGTGAATGCTGGACCGACGTGTCGGACGCCAGCGGAACCGGCTATTTCGACTCGGCCGCGCGAGACTGGTCGAACGAAATGCTGGACGCGTTACAGATTGATGCGACGTGGCTCCCCGAGATCCGTGAGTCGCCGGAGGCGGCCGGGCGGCTGACGCCGCTTGCCGCCAACCGATTGGGATTGCGGCCCGGGATTCCCATTGCGGCGGGCGGCGGCGACCAGCCAGCCGGCGCGGTTGCCGCCGGGATCGTGGATGAGGGCGATGCCGCCGTGACGATAGGCACGTCTGGTGTCGTCTTTGCCGCGGCCTCTGCCTACGCGGCGGCGCCGGACGGCCGTGTACAAGTGGGCGCGCATGCCTCGCCTCGGCGCTGGTACCACATGGGCGTCACGCAAGCGGCCGGGCTGTCGCTGCGCTGGCTCCGCGACACGTTTGCGCCAAACACCCCGTACACCCAGCTGCTTCCACTGGCCGAGCATTCGCCAGCGGGAAGCCGCGGTCTGCTGTGGCTGCCCTATCTGCAGGGTGAGCGCACACCCCATCTGGACGTTGATGCGCGCGGGGCGCTGGTTGGTCTTACGACCGCGCATGGCATGGCCGACGTCATACGGGCCGTTCTTGAAGGTGTCGCGTTCAGTCTGCGAGACGCCGCCCGCGCAATTGAAGGCGTTGGCGCGCCGATGCACCGTTTCAAGCTCGCGGGCGGCGGTGCGCGCAGTCACCTGTGGCGACAGATCGTTGCAGACGTGTTCGATGCGCCGATGCGTGTTGAACCCGAGGGTCGCGGACCGGCGTTCGGCGCCGCGCTCCTGGGAACCGTCACGGCCGGGCTGTTTCAGTCCGTGGACGAGGCTGTTCACGCAACGGCCGCGCCATGCGCCGCGCTGGACCCGAGCCCCGCCGCCTCGGCGCTCGAGGCTGCCTACGCACGCTACCGGGACCTCTATCCCGCACTGGCGGCCGCAAATCGAGCCGCAGCCGCCGCCCAGGCGGCCGAAGCCACGGACGCGTAACCAAGCCCAGGCCGCGCCGTTGCTATATTCGAGCTATCGCCCGCGCCCAACTGGCCGGACCTGAGCAATGCCCCCATGACTGTTGATCGCACGGAATCTGATGTCGTCCTGCACGCACTTGCCCGCGGCCCACTGCTCTTTGATGGCGCGATGGGAACCACGCTCAACGACTTGCCGGAACGTGACTGGGAGGCGCCGGAGGAAGCCACCCTACGGTTTCCCGACCGCATGGCCAGCGTCTATCGAGCGTATGTGGACGCCGGCGCCGACGTTGTGACGACCAACACCTTCGGCGGCAACCTCATTCGACTGCGACGGGCTGGCCTGGAGGACAAGTCGGAAGCCATCAATCGCGGCGCGGCCGAACAGGCCCGGGCCGCGGCCGGCGAAGACGCCTGGGTCGCTGGCGACATCGGGCAGAGCGGCGACTTTCTCGAACCGCTGGGCGATGTGACCGAAGCGCAGATGACCGAGGCTTTTCAAGTGCAGGCCGAGCAATTGGCAGCCGGGGGTGTTGACCTCCTGCTCTGCGAGACGTTCAGTGATATTCGTGAAGTCCAGATTGCGATCCAGGCCGCCGCTTCAACCGGCTTGCCGGTGTTCGCAACCATGACCTACGACATCAACCTCCACACGATGATGGGCGTGGCGCCGGCGGACGGTATGCGCGCCTGCGAGGAGGCCGGCGCCGCCGTCGTGGGGTGTAACTGCGGGAACGGTCCCGAAGAAATGACACAGGTGCTGGACCAGATGCTGGCTGCGGGTCCGCGTCGGCCTCTGATGGCCCAGTCCAACGCCGGCGTGCCCGAGTTGATCGATGGCCGGGTCTGCTACCTCTATCCGCCGGAAAAGATGGTTGAGTTCGCTCGGCAGTGGTTCGAGGCCGGCGTATCCGTGGTCGGGTCCTGCTGCGGCAGCACCAATCGGACGACCCGGCTGCTGCGCGAAATGATCGATCGGTTGCCCGTGCGAGTCCCAGCCTGAGCGGACTGACGGACTAACGGAGCCGCGACCTCGGGTATGGTCCGACGCTCGGCTACCATACCCTTGGGAGGTATCGCCTTCCTCCGTTTTCGCGGTGAGGCGCTTTGACTGACGTTTTTCGACACATGTGGTGGGCGTTTGCGCAGGTCTACTACGACCTCCGCGCATTGGCGCTCGTTGGCAACCTGTTCTGGTTTCTGGCCATGCTGCCCCTGGTTCCCATCGTCGGGATTCCGGGCGCGTACGCCCTTCAGCAGGCCGTGTTGCAGTCGGCCGCGCCGGTCACGGGCATCCAATTCTTCGTGTTCATTGTGGGCGGCACCGTTGTGGGAGGCGCGCTGGCAGGACCGGGCACGGCCGCGCTCTTTTACGTGGCGCACCGGCATATTGACTACGAGAACATCGAGGCCCGCGACTTCTGGTACGGATTCAGGTCCAATTTCGCGCGCGCCTGGGTCCTCTTCGTGATCGACATGTGTCTTCTTTACGGCTTGATTGTGGGCTTTATCTTCTACACCGGCACGGGCGAGTTGCTGATCCAGGCGTTGGGGTTCCTTTCGCTGTACTTCGTGGTGCTGTGGACCGCGGCGCAGGCCTACCTCTTCCCGATGTTCATCCGGTACGACATGTCGATCTACCATCTGTTTCGAAACGCGGCGGTGATGGCGCTCAGTTCCCCGGGATCGTCGATCGCGTTCTTTATCATCGTGGTGGGCAGCATTGTGCTCAGCATGCTGCTCATCTTCCCGGCGGTGTTCCTGTTAGCGAGCACCCTGGCACTCGTAGCAATGCGCATGACGCACGACCGGCTCCACGCATTCGGCGTGGAGCCCGAGGGGCGGAGCCTGTGAAGGCGCGCCCACCAAAGTTGACCGCAGGCTCGGAGGGGTTCGATGGCTGACGTTCAGATTCGAGACGCTCGGGTGATCTTCAAGGAAGACACGGACCCGGCGGCCGTGATTTTCGGCCAGACCGGCGGCACACCCGATGAAGAAAAGTCCGACCTTGTGGGACAGGCCAACTATCACGATGGCTACATCCATGCCATCGACGGCGTGAGCCTTGACATCCACGACGGCGAGTCCATTGCGATTCTTGGCCCGTCGGGATGTGGAAAGTCCACGATGCTGCGGGTCGTCGCGGGCCTGATCAGGCTCGACGCGCCCAACAGCGGGCAGATTACGTACGGTGAGGAGGACTGGACCGTGCTGGGCGCCAAGGAGCGGCGTGTGGGCATTGTGTTCCAGAATTACGCCCTCTATCCGCACATGCACAGCAAGAAGAACCTGGGCTTCTTCTTCAAGATGCACAAGCGGGAGGAGGAAGTTGACGAGCGCGTGGAAATCGTCTCCCAGATCATGGGCGTCGGCTTTGATCAGCTCCTGGACCGTCGTCCCAAGGCCCTCTCCGGCGGCCAGCAGCAGCGCGTGGCGATCGCGCGCTGCATCGTGCGCGACCCCACGGTCTTCCTCTTCGACGAACCGCTCTCAAACCTTGACGCCAAGCTGCGCAGTCGCACGCGCGTGGAAATCAAGCGATTGCTGCGCCGTTTCAACATCACCACCGTGTACGTCACGCATGATCAGACCGAAGCCCAGGCCATGGGCGACCGGATTGCCGTGATGCAGGCCGGCAAGATTCAACAGCTCGGCACCTACCGTGAGATCTACGACAACCCGTCCAACATGTTCGTGGCTGGGTTCGTGGGCCTACCGCCCATGAATCTCATGCCCGCGAAGGCCGAACAGGGCGGCGTACGCGTGGACGGCCACTTCGTCGACCTGCGCCACGATGCGCTGGGTAGTCGTGAAGGCGCCCCGGTGAATCTGGGCATCCGTCCGGAAGCCATCGAGCTGTCGCACCATCAGGTGGACGGTTCGGTGCCGGTTGACGTGTACTGGGTGGAGAGCCACTTCTCGGAGCAGCGCAAGGAAGTCACCTTTGATCTTGCGGGATCGCGGGTGATCGCGAAGCGTCCGTTGGATGAGGAATGGGACCGTAACACCACCGTGTACGCCAAGGTCCCGGTCGATGACGCGTACGTCTTCGATGCCGACGAGAGTCGGCTGATCTAGCGGCCGGCTTTAGCTGAGCCCCGAGTCTTTGTCTCTTCAAAACGCGTCAAAAGGCAGCGCTTTGTAGCTTCAAAGACTGAGTCAAGGCCAGATTCGACCCGCGTTCGCGCTGGATGGTAGACTACGTTAAGCCGCAATGTCTGCTACGGGCGGGCGAAGGCTCGCCCCTTTTCCCGGGGGAGGGAAGCGGTCCAAACGTCCTGAGGAGGCTATCCCGTGCGCAGTGACTTCATGTTGGCGCTGCAACAGCTTGCCGACGAGAAGGGCATTCAGATCGAGGCGGTTGTTCACGCCTTGCGCACGGCCATAACTTCGGCGTTTGAGGACTACAACAGCGACTACGACGACATTGACATTGAGATCGATCCCGAAACCGGCGACTCAACGGTGTATGCCAACAAGACTGTTGTTGAAGTCGTGACCGATGAGATTCACCAGATCTCTCTGGTCGAGGCGCGCAGCTACGACGAGACCATGGAACTCGGTGAGATCTTTCAGATCGACATCACGCCGCCGAACTTTGGGCGAATCGCCACGCAGAAGGCCCGTCAGGCCATGCAGCAGGCGCTGCGAGAGGCGGAACGGCTGGAGATATACACGCACTTCATCGAACAGCAGGGCCAGTTGCTGGTTGGTCGTGTCACGCGCGTGGAGAACCGAGGCGTCTTTGTGGATCTGGGGCGTAGTGAGGCGATCATGTGGCCCGTTGACCAAGTGCCGGGCGAGTTCTACCGCTCTGGTCAGCGCATGCGCGTGTTGCTGCTCGAGGTAGCGGACGGAGGGCGGAGCGCTCAGTTGCGCGTTTCCCGCTCGCACGCTGACTTCGTGCGGCGGCTGTTCGAGCGCGAGGTCCCGGAGATTCAGAACGGCTTAGTTGAGATTGCAGCGATCGCGCGCGACCCTGGCGTGCGGACCAAGCTTGCCGTTCGCTCGCGGCAGGAGGGGCTTGACCCGGTCGGATCGGCGGTGGGCATGCGCGGCACGCGGATCCAGAGCGTCCTGCGCGAACTCGGTCAGGAGAAAGTCGAAATCATCCTGCATCACGACGAGCCAAGTGTGTATGTGGCGAACGCCCTTAGTCCCGCCCGTGTGCGCAATGTCCATGTCAATCTCACGCAGCGGGTCGCCGATGTCTTTGTGCCGACCGACATGGTGTCGCTGGCTATTGGACGGGAAGGGCAGAACGCACGCCTGGCGGCCAGGCTGACCGGTTTCAAGATCACCATTCGGGATGCGGCGGAGCCGGCGGAGGCTGTGGGGGTCGCGGTTCCCGAGGAGTCGTCGGAAAGTGAGACGATCCAGCCCAGTCCGGATGCTGACGGCGAATCCGCGCAGGATCCCGAAGACGCTCCTTCGGCCCAGATGGCCGAGCGTGTCGGCCGCGGCGCTGCCGAGTCCGGGAGCTAACCATCCCCCGTCCCGAGCCTTCACGAACCTGTATCGTCACCCGTGTCAAGCGCCCAAAGCGAGAACTCATCCGAATCGTACGGACGCCCGAAGGAAGTGTGTGTTGCGATCCTTCGGGTCGACTCAACGGCCGGGGAGCCTATCTGTCCCTTGAGGACGGGTGCGTGCAGAAGGCGCTGGCACACGGCATTCTAGGCAGACAGTTGGGAGTGACCATCGGTCAAGAGAAGGCGGCGAGCTTGATTACACAAGTCGAGCGGGAGCGTGCGTCCCGCGTGGCCGGGGGTGTCGCCTAGCATGGCGCGTCGTCGCCGTACTCGGCGCCGTCCCCCTCCGCGTCCGCGCGCCCGCCGTCGTCCGCAGCAACGACCGGCGGCGGCCCAGGAAGAGAAAGCTCCTGAGCCCCAGGAGGTACCGGCGGTCGACTTGCGCCAAGTCGCCATGCCGGCGTCAGCCTCCATTGCCGACATCGCGGAGCTCGCGGCCGTGCCGCCCACGGACATCATTATGGAACTCCTCAATCGAGGCGTTCTGACGACGATCAACGCGGCAATCGACCGCGACACGGCGCGCGCCGTCATGCGCAATCTCGGCGTGGCAATCGTTGACGAGTCCGAGGATGACGGCCCGGCGCCGGCCGCTGCTCAGCAAGAGGC
The DNA here is from genome assembly GCA_034423235.1 of Chloroflexota bacterium. Classification (GTDB taxonomy): domain Bacteria; phylum Chloroflexota; class UBA11872; order UBA11872; family UBA11872; genus UBA11872. Next base: position 21,949 of record DAOUIX010000122.1, read on the forward strand.
GGCGCCCGAGCCTGCGGCTCCACCGGTTGGTGACCCTCGGCCTCCGGTTGTCACCGTCATGGGGCACGTGGATCACGGAAAGACCACGCTGCTTGACGCCATCCGCAACACCAATGTGGTCGACAGCGAATTCGGAGGAATCACACAGCACATCGGCGCCTACCAGGTTTCGGTAAACGGCGGCGCCATTACCTTCATCGACACCCCGGGTCACGAAGCCTTTACGGCAATGCGCGCGCGCGGTGCCGGTGTCACCGACATCGTCGTGATTGTGGTTGCCGCGGACGACGGCATCATGCCCCAGACGGTTGAGGCCATCGGGCACGCCAAGGCGGCCAGCGTCCCGATCATCATCGCGGTCAACAAGATCGATCTGGAATCCGCTAACCCGAACCGCGTGCTTCAACAGCTCACCGAGCATGAGATTGTCGTCGAGGACTTCGGTGGCGACGTGGTTTCCGTACCTCTATCGGCCCTCGAGGGCGAGGGAATCGACGAACTGCTCGAATACATCAATCTGACAGCTGAACTTGAGGAGTTGCGAGCGCCGGTGGATGGGCCGGCGGAAGGCACGATCATTGAAACGCGACTGGACCATAGCCAGGGGCCGGTTGCCACAGTTCTCGTTCAGCGCGGCGTCCTGAAGGTTGGCGACACCTTGACGACCGGGGCGATCAACGGCCGCGTGCGGGCGCTGTTTGACGATAGCGGGAGACGACTCAGATCGGCGGAGCCTTCCACTCCTGTCCAGGTCACGGGACTGGACGCGATGCCGGACGTCGGTGATCCCCTGCGCGTGGTCGCACGGCAGCGAAAACGGCGCCGTCAGCAGAGTCGTGCTGCCGCGCGCGGCGGCGGCGATCAGGCCATGCGGCTGAGCCTCGAATCGCTGGCCGCGCAAATGACGGCCGGCCGTCTCCAGCAGATCAATCTGGTCGTGAAGGCTGACACCGCAGGGACCGTAGACGCCGTGGTGAAGTCGATCGACCAACTTGGAGATGATCGAGCTCGGGCAATGGTCGTCTTTGAAGGGGTTGGGTCGGTTACCGAGTCCGACGTGAACCTCGCGTCCGCCGCGAAGGGGTTGGTGCTGGCCTTCAACTCGTGCGTCGACGCCACGGCCGCTGCGGAAGCTGAACGCCAGGGCGTCGACGTGCGCATCTATCGCACCATCTACGAGTTGATCGACGATGTCGACGCGGCGCTCAAGGGCTCCATCAAGCCTGAGCAGGTCGAAGTGGTTGACGGACGGCTTGAGATTCGTGGCGAATTCCGAACCGAGCGCACGCGCCAGATCGTCGGCGGCATGGTGCTTTCAGGTCGCGTGTACACCGGCGCACGTGTTCGGATTCTGCGCGGCAACGAGGAAATCGGCAGCGGTCACATCCTCACCGTGCGCCGATTCTCGGATGAAGTGGATGAGGTCCGGCAGGGCTTCGACTGCGGGCTTGCAATCGAAACCACAACCAAGATCCAACTTGCCGACATCATCGAGGCCAGTCACACCGAAGAACGGCTCCCATAGCCCTGGAGGCCGCACCATCGCTACGCGCCGTGTACAACGGATTGAAGCGCAGATCGCGCGTGAAGTAAGCGACGTCATCGAGCGTCACCTGGACGACCCGGCCATCGGCTTCGTCACCGTGCAACATGTGTCGATTTCGCCTGATCTCGGGCAGGCCGTCGTGTTCATAACGCCGCTCGGCGACGCACAGAATGCCGCGGAATCGGTGGTCGCGCTGCAGCGAGCGGGAGCGTATATCCGCCGGCAACTGGCCGCGCGGATTCGGGTCTACCGCATACCGCGAATCCGCTTCCAGCTCGATCCGGACATGCTTACGGCCGAGGCGCTCGTACAGCGTCCGGCGCCTTCCGAGGCGATTGTCGATCGAGGGCATTCGGCTGCGGCACAGCGCAGCGATGGCATGTGAGGTTGCGATGCCGCCTGACGGCGGATTCGTCAACGTCTACAAGCCGATTGGCGTTGGTTCTACCCAGACTGTCGGTCGGGTTCGACGCGCGCTCGGGATACGGCGTGTGGGGCACTGCGGCACGCTGGATCCGCTGGCCTGGGGCGTGCTGCCGCTTGCCGTGGGGCGTGCCACGCGACTGAGCCGGTTTATTTTCGAGATGCCGAAGGTATACGAGGCAGCCGTGCTCTTTGGTGTCGAGACCCCGTCCTTCGACCTCGAGACGCATCCAGTTGCGGCCCCTCGACCGCCGCCGTCGCTCCAGGCCGTGGCAGATATGCTCCCGGCCTTCACGGGCGAGATCGAGCAACATCCGCCCGCGTACTCCGCTCTGCGGGTAGGCGGCGTGCGCGCCTATCGGGCCGCTCGCGCCGGTCAACGGCCGAAGCTACAGCCGCGCCGGGTTCGAGTCAGCGCATTGGATCTCGTGGCGGCCGGCCGCATCGGCGTGCACATGCAGGCAGGACGCCTGCGGTTTGGCCGCGATTCGGGCTCCAGCGATGCCTTGCTGACGGGGCTGCGTATCGAGTGCTCCTCCGGCACCTACGTTCGGGCGCTGGCTCGAGATTTGGGGGCCGCGATCGGCTGTGGAGCCACGCTGTTTGGACTGGTGCGAAGCCGCGTTGGCCCATTCAGCATTGGAGCCGCGACCGAGATCTGGCAACTTGACGCCGCTGCCCGCGGCGACTACCTCGACACCCTGCTCTACGCGCCGGATACAGCCGTCCAACACGTGCCGGCAGAGGTTCTGGGCGATAGGGATCGAGTTGAGTTCAGCCATGGGCGAACGCTCAACCGTTCCGGGGCCGGCCTGCATCGTCTCTATGACGGCCGCGGCGACTTTCTGGGCCTTGCGTTTGGGAAGGCAGGCTGCTGGACCCCGCGCGTTGTATGGAAACCGGCATGATCGGCCGGAATGCGGACGCCCGACCTGTCCGGGTGTTCCGTGAAGACGACGCGTTCGTGCCGTTGGGCGACGCCGCTGTGACCATCGGCCGCTTTGACGGCGTCCACCGCGGACACCGAGCACTGCTCGCCGCGACCTGTAGGGCGGCCACGTGTCGGCCCAGTGGCCGCGCCGTTGCCGTGACGCTATGGCCGCCGCCTGAGTGGGTCCTTCGGCCGTCGGAGACCCGACGCTTGCTCACCACGCTCGACGATCGGATTGCCCTGCTGGCTGCCTCGGGCGTGGACGACGTGGTCGTGCTTCGGTTCGATCGGGAATTCTCACGCCGTGGCGCCGCCGATTTTCTGCGCGACCTCATTGAGCGACTCAACATGCACATTCTTGTTACCGGACCAAACGCGGCCATCGGAAAGGATCGGGAGGGTACGCGAGACGTAATATCGAGTCTGGCGCCGCGTCTCGGATTCACTCACATTCCCGTGAACTATGAGGGCGAGCCCGGGGCCGTTTCAAGCAGCCAGGCGCGGCTCGCGCTGTCCAGCGGTGACATGCAGCGGCTCAACGAGATCCTGGGTCGCACATTTAGCGTCTACGGGATGGTGCGGAGCGGCCACGGCCGAGGACGCGAACTGGGATTCCCAACGGCCAACGTGGGCGTACCGTCCTGGCTTGTCCTCCCGTTGGACGGCGTTTACGCCGGATCGGCCCTCGTGGACGGGGATGCGACGCTCTATCCGGCGTTGATAAGCGTTGGAACACGGCCCACCTTTGGGCCAGGCGTCTGCCTCTTTGAGACACATCTGATGGGATTCACTCGTGAAATCTACGGTCGCGGCCTTCGAACGTTCGTTCGAGCCTGGCTACGCGGCCAGGAAGCATTTGACTCGATCCCGGAACTGGTGGCAGCCATGCAGCGTGACCGCGAGGCTGCGCAGGCGATTGATCTGGGTGGCCCGCGCGAGGCTGCGCCGTTTCTTGCACAGACCACCGAGCCGCGACGGCCGAGCGTTCCACCGCGCCCCGACTGACCCACGTTTCGCCTGTGCCAACATATGGGCCGACGTTGTGAGTCCGTAGGCAAATGCAGCTCCGCGAGGCAGTCGGCCGTGAGTGGCCAGACGACTCGACGAGCAGGGGCGGTGTGTGATGCAACAGCGGAGATTGCCCCGCGCTGGCCAAGCGTCCCAGGGCGGCCGGCCCCGAGATCCTGGCGCTCTCAAGCGCCGCTACCTGCAACAGGTCGAGGTCTTTCAAGACCTGTCCGAGGCGCAGATCTACGAGGTTGAGCGCAGCACGCGCATGTCCACCGTTGGCGCAGGACGAATTCTCTTCCAGCCGGACGAAAAGCCGGAGACGCTCTACCTCCTGAAAGCTGGTCATGTGCAGATTTACCGAATCTCTCCCGACGGCAAACGCTTCGTCATTTCGAACATCGAGTCGGGCATGTTCTTTGGCGAAATGGCACTGCTTGGGCAGTCGCTCCACGACTCATTTGCCGAGGCGGTTTCCGAGTCGACGCTGTGCGTGATCAGTCGGCGTGACCTGGAATACCTGATTGGTCGCTTTCCCACCGTTGGCGTCCGCATGATGCAAGTGCTTGCCGACCGGCTGAACGAGGCTGAAACACAGCTTGAGGATCTGGCGCTCAAGTCCCTGACAGCCCGGCTGGCCACACTCATCCTGCGCCTCACCTCCGAAGCCGACGCGCGTGTCACCGGCTTGACCCACAACGATCTGGCCGAGCGTGTCGGTACCTCGCGGGAAACTGCCACGCAGGCGCTCAACGAGCTCAAGAACTCCGGGTTGATCGCCATCGGTCGCAAGCGCATCGATGTCCTCAACCGACCTGCGCTCGAGGATGTGGCCGAAGCCTATTGATTTGCTGTTACTGAGCGTTTCGGATGATGGAATCGGCTCGCATATGACACGGCGAGCCGGAGCGCGCATGATGCGACCTCTGACGGACTGCAAGGAGATTGGCGCGTATGTTTGGACGGCGGCCAAGCGTCACTTCGCGCCGCGGCGTTGTCGCGGCGGCGCATCCCCTCGCGGCGCAGGCGGGCGCTCGCATCCTGTCCAACGGCGGCAATGCGTTTGATGCCGCCGTGACCACGGCCGCCGCGCTCGATGTCGTTGAGCCCTACATGTCCGGACTGGCCGGCATGGGCACGGCCATGGTCTATGTGGCCGCAGAGCGCCGCGTGCGTTGCCTGGACTTCACTCCGGCCGTTCCCCTGAAGTTCGACCCCATCGCGCGGCGATATGACGACCTGACCCGCGGTCCCCATGGCGTCGGACCGCCGGCAAGTCTGGCGGGCTGGATGAAGCTGCTGGACGACTACGGCACGCGCACGACGGCGGAGCTATTTGCTGACGCCATCGATCTCGCGCGCGGCGGTTTTCCGGTATCCGAAGGCAACGCCCACATGATCGGCGGCCGCCTGAATGACATCGCCGAGATTTTCGCGGGATGGTCGGAGATCTTTCTGGACGATGGTGAGGAGCCTGGCAGTGGTTGGATGCTGCATCAGCGCGATCTGGCGGCGACCTACGAGGCCCTCGTAAGCGAGGGTCCGGACTACCTGTATCGCGGCGAACTCGGCCAGGCGCTCGTCAACGAGATTCAGGCACTCGGCGGCGCGCTTTCCATGGACGACCTGGCCGCTGTGGAAGCTCGTTGGCAGGACCCGATCCAAGTCGAGTACCGCGGAGTTGAGGTCAACGGTGCGCCGCCGCCCTCAGAAGGCTTTCAGATGCTGATGACCCTGGGACTCATCTCCCACCTGGACATCGGCGCTCTCGAGCGAAACGGTGCTGACCACCTGGACGCGATCATCCGCGCGGTGCGCCTCTCGTCGCGAGCACGCTTCCGGCACGCCAACGCGCCTATCGAGATCGTCGAAGAAATCCTGGGCGACGAAAACCTTGATCGCCTTCGTGGCCTGCTGGACACGCCGGAAGCCCTGAACGGTCCCACCGAGCAGATCGGCGCGCCGGTGCCACCAGGATCGCAGCCCGACCCCATGCTCGAGCACACCACCTCATTCTCGGTGATGGATGCCGAAGGCAACGCTGTTTGCCTGACCCAGAGCCTCGGAGCTGGCTTTGGCTCTGGGATTGTTGTGCAGGGCTACGGCGTGCTGACCAACGATCTCCTCCGATGGGGCGATCTGAACCCGCTCAGCCCGAACCATCTCTACCCGGGCGCGCCGCTGTCCTTGCCAATTGCGCCAACCATCTCCCTGCGCGATGGCGAACCGGTCCTGGCGCTGGGCACCCCGGGCAGCTACGGCATCTGTCAGACGCAGCCGCAGGCCCTGGTGCAGCACGTTGACTTTGGTCTGGATGTGCAGGCCGCTATCGAAGCCCCACGAATGCGGCTCATGGATGGCGACCTGGTGCTCGTCGAGTCGCGCATCGACCAAGGCGTGATCGACGCCCTCTGCACCCGAGGCCACGGCGCCGAAGCTACCGACCCCTGGACCATGACTGTCGGCGGCATGCAGGGAGCCAGCCGCAACCCCGCCACCGGCGCGCTGCAGGGAGGCGCCGATCCGCGACGAGACGGGTACGCCATCGGCGTCTGATCCAGTGCTTGAGCTGATGAGATATCGGGACGCGTTGGACCATGAGAGCCCGTGCCCGGAGCGTCGCTGGTTCACTCCTTTGCGCCACAAAGTCACGGCGGGAGCGTCGTCCGGGTGCGCGTAATCCATGCGGCAGATATCCACCTGGACACGCCGTTTCGGCGACACGACGCGGACCTGCGTCAAAAGCTTCAGCAGGCGGGCCGCGAGGCCTTTACTGCCCTGGTGGACCTCACGCTTGAGGAGCGAGCTGACGCTCTCCTAATCGCCGGCGACCTCTTTGACAACGAATGGCTGACCATTGCCACCGAACGAGTGCTGACACGTGAGCTGCGGCGACTGACTGACCGAGGCGTCACTGTAATCTACGCCACCGGCAATCACGACCCGGGTCGAACCAATTATCGCGCCAGCCATATCGACTGGCCGTCAACCAACTTCCACCTGCACAGTTCCCGAACACCTCGAAGGGTCCCGATCAATCGCGGCGGCGAGCGCATCGGATGGGTCGTGGCTGCCGGGCACCAGACAACCCACGAATCGACAAACCTGGCCTCCGCATTCCCACCGGCCCCCGGCCCGGGTCCGGCCGTAGCACTGCTTCACGCCGACGTCGGCGGCGCGCAGGGGGCTGCGGACGACGAAGCAGGAAACGTCTACGCACCCGCCGCCCTGTCCGATCTCGACACCGGCTACGACTACTGGGCGCTGGGCCACATCCACAAGCGGCAGCGGCTACGCGAGGACTCGCCCGCCTGGTATCCGGGCAATCTGCAGGGTCGTGACTTCGGCGAAACGGGTGGCAAAGGCGCGCTGGTGGTTGACCTCAGTCCGCCCGAGCCACCGAAGGTTCGCTTTCACCCACTCGCACAGGTGCGCTGGGAACGACTGACGGTTATGGATCTGAGCGCGGCCCACGCCATCGGTGACGTCCAAGCCGCAGCTCGAGCGGCGTTCGAAGGCCTGCTAGAGGCGGGTGGAAGCGTGCCGTCTGGCCAGGACTGGATCCTGCGCGTGGAGTTGTCGGGTCCGTGCCCTCTGGCGGCAGTACTGCGCAGCGGTGAGGAACGCAGTGGCCTAGCCGAGTATCTGTGCGAATCGCTCGGTGCGGTGGATGTCGACGTTCGCGATGTGGGGCTTTCTCCACCGATTGACCTGAGCCGCCATGTTGGCCAGCGACACGTGCTCGGCGAGGCATTGGACATGATTCAGAAGGCAGGTCACGACGACAGACTTCTGTCCCGGCTGGCCCCTTCGGAGTTGGCCCTTGGCGACGATCACGCCGAAGATGGCGAACGCTTGACGTACCTTCGCGGTCTTCTCAGCGGTCTCGATGCAGCTGCGGCGGAACGTCTCTTGCGGAATGACTCTGCGTGAGAATCGACGGCTGGTCCATCGATGCGTTCGGGCCCATCGATCATTGGACCGTGTCGGGTCTGGCGCGCGCCGGCGTGGTTGTGGTGTTAGGGCCCAACGAGTCTGGTAAGAGCGCCTTGTTCGAGTTCTTTGCCAGCGCCCTGTTTGGTTTCTCGCCCGCCACCGCTGAGGCGCATCCCTATCGGCCCTGGGACGGCCGCTACCTTGACGGTCGACTTGACGTGGAGCTGAACGACGGCGACCAGGTTCGAATCGCCCGTCGGCTCACCTCCAGACCTGAAGGCCGCCTGATCCACTCACAACGTGAGGTACGGCTGGCCAATAGGCCGATCCCCGCGGTTGGCTTAATGACCCGCGACGTCTTCAAGAACGTCTATGCCTTGACCCAGGAGGAAGCGCTCGGCCTCGACGCCGGGGCATGGCAACACGTGCAGGATCGAGTCTTGGGCGGAAGCTCATACGACTTTCTGCGTCCGTCACGGGCCGTAGTGAGCGCACTCGACACCGAGCGCCGACGGCTCTGGCGACCCGACCGTCGCGGCCGGCCCGAGGCCCGCGAGATTGCCGCCCAGATCAGGGGCTTGCGGGACGGTCTTCGCGAAGCCGCCCAGCGCCGCGCGCAGATCGAAGCGGCCGACGAGCGCCTGCGGGACATCGCGGCTGAATTGGCAGACAACACCCGCAAGCTTCAACGCATCGAGTTGGCCCTGGAGCGCGACGCCACGCTGGCGCCTCTGGTCGGACGCGTGGAACGCATGGACCGTTTAAGCGCTCAGGCGGATGAGTTGTCACCTGAAGGGGTCCTGCCCGACGACATTCCTAAACGACGCGCTGACCTCGAAGAGAGTCTCGGGGAGCTTGCCAAGACGAAGAATTCCTACCTGCAGGAGATCGAATCGCTTGAGCAGGCGAGTGAAATCGACGATTTGGCTCGTCGGCTGCTGGACGCCCGCGACACCATCGAGCGCCAGGATCGCGAGCTTGCTCTTGCCCATGCCGATCAGGACCGCATCGACAGCATGAACGCCGAGTTGCAACGCCGCGACGGTGCTCTGCGCGAAGTCGCCGTCCGTTCACTCGTCTCCGAACAAGTCGAAGCTGAGACGAGCGACGCGATTCTCAACCTATCGGTCGCCGAGATGCGTGGACGGCTCACGGCCTCAAGCGACGAGCGTCGCAAGCTTGACGCAGCGTTGGACGACGTGCGCTCAACCGAGTCGGTCCGTGTGCGTTTGGAAGAGTCGCTTGCCGCTTTCGACACAATCCCAGGCAGGGGCGAACTTGATGAGCGCTTGCGGACCCTGCGCGAGATCGACGCCGCGCGCCGGTTAGGCGCCGAGCGTCCCCCGCCGGCCCGAACCCTGCCGACCGCCTTGCTGGCTGCCATCGGTCTTGTTGGAGTCGTGCTGCTTGGCCTTGGCTTCGGAATCGGTGGCGTGGTCGGCACGATCCTCGCCATCGTGGGAGCGGCAGCCCTGGTCGCCGCTGTTGCTCTCGCGTGGTCGAGTCGTCCCATACGCGCGGCGCCGCGCATCGACTGGGAAGCCCGGCTCCACGTGGTTGGGCTTGACCCAGACGTTGACATCCCGGCCGAGATAAATCGTACTCAGAGCGCACGCGACGCTGCCCTCAGGCGGGAGTTGGACGCCGAAGGTTTGGTGCGGGCGAACGAGGCCGAGACGGCGGCCCGTGAAGTGGCTCGCACCGCGGAGGCCGCCTACCACGCGGCCCGCGCCGAGTTTCTTGGTGTCATCGCCAATGTCCCGGTTGCGCCGGTCAGCCGTGAGAACCCTTCGGATGGACTGGTCCGCGATCTTGAAGAAATGCGCCAGTCGATACAGGACACGCGCCGCATCAGGCGAAATCGAGATGAGGTAGCGGCGCGGCTGGCAGCTTGGCGAGACGAAGTCGAACGCCTGCGTCTGACACTCGAAGTCGAATTGCCGGCCGATCCGTTTGAAGCGGCGCCGGCTGCCCGGCGCGCGCTGGATGAGGCATTGGAATCCGAGCGAGCTGCGTTCGAAGCCGCTGCGGAACTCACTGAACGACGCCAACGGCTCGAAGAGTGCAATCAGGAACGCGATGCTGCCGTGCTCGAACTCGAGCGGATTGATACGTCTTTGACCGCTCTCGATCCGGATGGAAGCCAGGCGTTGGTGGGGCTCGAGAGGTTTCTGCAGGCCCTGGAGTTACGGGCCGAGGCGAGTCGAGTCTTGGCCGACCTGGAACGGGAGTCACCAGGATGGCGCGGGCGAGTTTCCGAGGCTGAGGAGCTAGCCGTCGCGGACGAGTCTGTCGGTCTCAGCGACGAAGATCGCGTTGAGCATCGCCTTCAGGCGGAAGAACTGCGTTCGGCGGGCCAGGATCTGGCGGCCGAGAAAGGCCAACTGACCACTGAACGCGACAGGTTGAGCGACGAGCCGGGACCCGCCCACATTATGGGTGCGATTCAGGCCGCCGAGGAACAGCTGGGTATCGTGCGGCGCGAGCACGACCGTCTCGCTCTGCTCCGCCAGGTGGTTCTGATGGCCGAACACTCGTATCGCGAGCGCTACCAGGCGCCGCTCCTACAAGCTGCTGGCGGCCACCTGCGCCACTTCACTGGTGAACGCTATGACCTGCTAACGGTGGATGACGCCTCGTCGGGAGACGTAAGGCTCCAAGTCCGCCGGACCGGCGAGGACTTTCCGCAGGATGTGGATACGCCGCTGAGCCGGGGAACGATTCAGCAGATCTACTTCGCGCTTCGGCTGGCGATGGTTGACCTGGTCGAAGGCGAAGAGCCGCTGCCTCTGTTTTTGGACGAAATGTTCGTCAACTGGGATCCCGGCCGCACCACCAGCGGCCTGGCGGCGCTGGCCGACATGCCCGGCGACCGGCAGGTTTTTCTCTTCACCGCCGACCCTTTCTGGGCCGAGCGCGCCGTACAGGACGTTCCCGCGCACATCGTGCGCACGCCGGCTGCCTAGAGTCGCTGCTCTGCGGCGTCGGCTGTGTGGCTTCCTTCGAGTCGAACGTCTACGGCGTAAAGTCGTCGTCGGGCGAGATTCGGTTCGCAAACTCCGCCAGCAGACTGGCGGCGGCGTCCGCGTCAGCCAGCGCGACAATCTCCGACGGGGTGTGCATGTAGCGCAGCGGCACGCTGACTAATCCGGTGGCCACCCCGGCGCGTGTGAGCTGAATGGCGTTTGCGTCCGTGCCCGTTCCTCGACCGGCCGCTTCCATCTGAACCGGCATCTCCAGGGCTTCCGCCGCCTCGATCAGTTTCTCCACGACCACCGGGTTGAAATTCGGCCCGCGCGAAATGGTGGGACCGCCGCCCAGGGTTACGTCGCCCGCGGTTTTCTTGTTGATGTTGGGATGGTCGGTTGCGTGCGTGACGTCGACGGCAACCGCCACCAGCGGGTCAATGCCAAACGCGCTCGTCTCCGCACCACGCAGGCCAATCTCCTCTTGGACCGTGGCCACTGAGTGGACCGAAGCCTGCAATTGCCCGCCATCGATTCGCCGCAACGCTTCTCCAACCACCCAGGCGCCGACCTTGTTGTCCAGCGCACGCCCGGCGACGACACCGTTTCGCAGATCCTGGATTCCGACGTCGTAGGTGATCGGATCGCCAATCTGCACCAGGCTGGTCGCCTCGTCCTTGTCGGCCACCGCGATGTCGATCCAGATGTCCTCGACCTTGGCCGGCTTGCCCCGTTCGGCAGGGGGTGTGAGGTGGATGGCTCGCCGACCAGTCACCCCGGCGACAGGTCCGTTGCGCGTGTGGATCACCACTCGCCGACCCGGGATGACGCCGGCGTCGTGTCCGCCAATCGTGTTGAAGTAGATGAAGCCCTCGCTCGTGATGTAGTTGACCTGGAACCCCAACTCGTCGCAGTGTCCGGCGAACATGACACGAGGACGTCCGTTCGGATTCCGCGTGGCGATGACGTTGCCGTGCACGTCGGAGCGCACGCTGTCCGCAAAGTCCTCGGTGTACCCGTGGTACACGCGTCGCGCCGGCTGCTCGTAGCCCGATGGACTGGGCGCCTCGACCAATGCGTTTAGAAATGTCCGTTCCCGTGAGTTCATATGACCAGGCCTTCGGGCCCAGGCGCCCTGGCCTTACCCCTCTCGTTCTCGCGCCGCCCTAGCGACGATTTGCTCCTGGATGTTCGGCGGGACTTCCTCGTAACGTACGAACTCGCGCGTGAAGCGACCGCGGCCTTGTGTGATCGAGCGCAGATCGGTCGCGTAGCGCTGGACCTCGGCCTCCGGGGCCTCGACCTCCACGATCGAGGATCCCGGTTCGCCTTCGGCCGGCGCCATCCCGAGCACGTGTCCTCGCTTTGAGCTGATGTCGCCTATCACGTCGCCCGTGTTGCCGTCGGGGATCAGTATGTCGAGCTTGAGAATTGGCTCGAGGATCACCGGGCCCGCATTTGGAATTCCATCCTCGTATGCCAGCCGCGCCGCGATGCGAAACGACTCATCTGATGAGTCGACCGAGTGGTACTGCCCGTCAAACAGCGCGGCCTTGAGGTCTACTACTGGATAGCCGGCCAGAAGACCACGGTCGATCGTCTCGACCAGACCCTTCTCAACGGCCGGGATGTACTGTCGCGGTACGCGCCCGCCAACCACGCGGTCCTCGAACTCGAAGCCCGAGCCTCGGGCCAGCGGCGAAAACTCGATGTGAACGTCCCCGAATTGGCCATGACCGCCGGACTGGCGCTTGTGGCGGCCATGGCCGTTGACGGTCCTACGAATTGTCTCGCGATATGCCACCCGAGGAACGTCTGCCTTCAAGCCAACGCCAAACTTGCGGCGCGCGCGTTCCAGGCTGATGCGCACGTGCGACTCGCCCAGGCCCGCCAGGATCGTCTCGGACGTTTCATCGTTGCGGTAGGTCTGCAGCGATGGATCCTCTTCGGCCAGGCGAGCGAGGGCCGTCCCCATCTTGTCCAGGTCAGCGGTTGTTTCGGGGGTGATTGACGCCTCGAAGAGCGGCCGAGGCATGGAAAATGCCGGCAGGCTTATCGACTGTGAGTTCGCGGTCAGCGTGTCCCCGGTCGTCACACCGTCGAGCTTGGTGACAAATGCAATGTCACCCGCAGCCATTCGTCGCGCTGGACTTCCTTCCTTGCCGGTCGCGAACTGGATGTTTGCCAATCGTTCCGTTTCGCCGGTTCGCTGGTCCACGAGTTGCGCGTCACCGTCAATCTGGCCCGCAAAAAGGCGGAACATCGAGACCTTGCCGACGAAGGGATCGGCAAGCGTCTTAAATACCTGGGCCACAACCGGCCCATCGATTGGCGGCGCGTCGCCGTCCAGCATGCTCTCGAGCCGCTCGGCCGGTGATGGCGCGAGCGTCGCCAGTGCATCAATAGCCTCGTGAACACCCTTGAGGTCAGTTGCCGCCGTGAACAGCACTGGAAAAATGCTCCCGTCGGCAATCCCGGCCCGGAGGGCGCGTTCGAGGTCCGTGCGCTGCAACTCCTCGCCTTCCAGGTATTGCTCCAGGAGATCATCGTCGGTGGAGGCCACGGCCTCGACCAGTTGCTCGCGGGCTTCCTCAACGATGTCGGCGATGTCGTCTGGCGCTTCGTCAGTCGACGACCCGTCTTCGCCGAAGATGCGCGCCTTGCCGTCCAGCAAATCAACCACGCCTCGGAATCCCGGACCATTGCCAATGGGAACCTGGATGGGGGCAACGTTTGCGCCGAAGCGTTCCCGCAGGTCTTCGACAACCGAATCGGTGTCAGCGTTGTCCCGGTCGACACGACTGACGATCAGAAGGCGCGGGCAATCCAGATCGGAAGCCAGTTTCCACACGATTTCCGTTCCGACTTCAATCCCCGCCGTGGCGTCCACGAGCACCGCGGCGGCGTCCGACGCGTTGAGACCTGATATGACCTCGCCGACAAAGTCGGCGTACCCGGGAGTGTCGATGACGTTGACTTTGGTTCCCTGCCATTCGCAGGCCACGGCGGCCAGGTTGATCGACATGCCGCGCTCGTGCTCATCAGGGTCGTAGTCGGAGATCGTGTTGTGTTCTTCAACTCGCCCGAGGCGAGACGCCTTTCCGGTGACGAAATAGAGCGCCTCGGCCAGCGAGGTCTTGCCCGCGCCGCTGTGGGCGACAAGGGCCACATTTCGAATGCTCTGCGTGTTGTATTGGTCCATCGCCTCGCTCATTTGCGGCCATGCGGCGACCGGCGCCGAAGCCGCGGGCCGACATTATAGGCGTGCAGCCGCGACCACACCGCCCTGCCTGTCTACAATCTGTCCTCGGATTCTCCATGGCCGAGAGGACAATTGGTGACGTCGCACGGAGCGCGCCGCATCGTTGTGAAGTGCGGTACCCGCCTGCTGGCTGGCAGCACAGGGGTCAATCACGACTTCGTTGCCAATATGGCCCGGCAGATTGCTGCCGTCCGAGCTCATGACACACAAGTTGCGCTGGTAACGTCCGGAGCGGTTGCCGTTGGGCGATCGGTCGTTCCACTTCCCGGCGACGCGCTCGTGACCCGGCAGGTCTTGGCGGCCATCGGCCAGGCGCCACTGATGGCCCACTACTCCGAGTGCTTCTCGGAGCAGGGTATGACCGTCGCGCAGGCGCTGTTGTCCCGGGCTGATCTGCATAACCGCACCGGCTATCTGAATGCGCGTAACGCGCTGACAGGGCTGTTTGAGGCGGGCGTTGTACCCATCGCGAACGAGAACGACGTGGTGGCCACCGAGGAGTTGAGGTTTGGCGACAACGATCGGTTGTCGGTGCTCATTGCCAAACTCGTCGGCGCTGACCGGCTCTATATCCTCTCGCGGACGGCCGGCCTCTACACGGCAGATCCGGAGTGCGACTCGTCGGCCGAGCTGATACCGGACGCTGGTGATCTCTCTCGCAGCGAGTTGGAACGAATCGCGGGCGGGGCCTCGCAGGGGGGGCTGGGCGGCATGCGCTCCAAGCTACAGGCAGCGCTGGAGGCCTCCGCCGACGGGATTGATGTGGTTATTGCGGGCGGCGACGAAGCGAACGTGGTCGTTCGACTCGAGGCGGGCGAGCGCCTGGGCACACGCTTTGCCAGTCAGGGGCCGCGCCGATCCAGCCGCGCTCGATGGCTGAGTTCGAGCGTGGCGCAGCGTGGCTCGATTGTGGTGGACGATGGCGCTCGGCGCGCGCTGGTCAGTAACGGCAGCAGCTTGCTCCCGGCCGGGATCACCCGAGTGGAGGGCGATTTTGAGCGTGGCGACCTGGTCAGCCTCACCGACTCCCAGGGCAACGTCTTTGCACGAGGACTTGTGAACTACCCCTCATCCGATCTGTCCCAGATTCAAGGCAAGCCATCCATGGCGATTGGCGCTATCCTCGGAACCTCGAGCGGTGACGAGGCTGTTCACCGCAACAACCTGGTCCTGATTGACCGCGAGGCCGAGCACGCCAGATGACAACCGCCATGCCGACTCGTCCAGCAGTCGACCTTGCAGCCATCGGGGCTTCGGCGCGCAAGGCTGCCCGTGCGCTGGCAACCATGCCGACTGGTGCCAAGAACGAGGTTCTGTCGGCAATTGCCGAGGCGCTCCCCGTCCATTCGGACGAAATCCTCCAGGCCAATCAGCTAGACGTTCTTGCAGGGCGTGAGGCGGGCATGTCCGATGCGCTCATCGACCGGCTGACCCTCACGCCGGAGCGGCTCGCCGACATTTCTGCCGCGGTCGGAACCGTTATCGGTCTGGCGGATCCGGTCGGGATCGTGGAAGACGCTCGGCGGGTGGGCAATGGACTTGAGCTAGGGCGGCGTCGAGTTCCGCTAGGGGTCGTGGCCGTGATCTTTGAGGCGCGCCCCAATGTGACCGTGGATATCTCGGCGTTGTGTCTCAAGGCCGGAAACGCCGTGATCCTGCGCGGTGGGAAAGAGGCTCTCAATAGCAACATTGCGCTGGCCGCCGTAATCGCCGACGCGGCGGAACAGGCTGGGGCGCCGTCGGCCGCCGTGCAGTTGATTTCCGATCCCGATCGCGCGCTACTCAACGACCTGCTGCGAGACCGAGAGCACATCGACGTCGTCGTGCCTCGCGGCGGCGCGGGCCTCATTGACTTTGTGACCGAGACGGCCGCCATCCCGGTAATCGAGACTGGCTGGGGCGTCTGCCACACGTTCGTGGATGCCGGCGCCGACCTGGATATGGCTGAGCGGATCGTGGTCAATGCGAAAACCCGCCGTCCATCGATCTGCAACGCACTTGACACGCTGCTGGTGCACCGGAGCGTTGCGGTGGAGTTCCTTCCCTCGGTCTCCCGCGAACTGGCAAGCCGAGGCGTGGAGCTTCACGTGGATGACGAGGTGGCTGAGTTGGTTGATGAAGGTGCGCAGCTTGCGCTCCTTGGTCCGGAGGATTTCGACACCGAGTGGCTGTCGCTGCGTATGTCGGTTGCCATTGTGGATGGCATGGACGATGCGATTTCGCACATTCGCAGGCACGGGGGCGGACATTCGGAAGCGATCGTGACGAATTCGCATGGGAACGCGCGCCGCTTCACCGACGAAGTTGACGCGGCGGCGGTGTACGTCAACGCTTCGACTCAGTTCACGGACGGTGGCGAGTTTGGCCTCGGGGCCGAAGTTGGTATCAGCACTCAGAAACTGCATGCACGCGGCCCGATGGGGCTGCGCGAAATGACCACCTACAAGTGGGTCGTGCTGGGCGATGGTCACGTCCGTCCCCTGTGACGGCGAATTCTTCTAGCCCTGGGCGAGGCGGTTGATTTGACCGCGGGCGAGGGACGCTTGCGCTGACGCCGTTTTCCAGGGTGCCGCCGCTGCCGCTGCCGCATCCCGGACCGGCCATGCGGCCTCTGGCCACTGTCGGGCTGCTCGTGTTCATCGCGCTCGTGGTTGTGGGCCAGGCGGTCGGTGGGCCGCCCGGCCGCTCGACACCAGCGCCGCTGCCTCCAGACGAACTGGAACTCCGCGTCTTCGACGTGGGTCAGGGCGACGCCATCATGCTTCGGCTCTGGGATAGTGCCCTGCTGGTGGATGCGGGACCGGATCCCGAGACGGCGCGCGAGGTCTTGTTGCCGCGACTGGCGCGGCTGGGCGTGGAGCGACTCGACGGTCTGGTGTTGACGCACGCGGATGCCGACCATATTGGTGGCGCCGCCGACATTCTGAAGGCCCTGCCCGTGGCGACCGTCTGGATGGCGTCGTCGCCTCAGGACCATCCCTTGCTTTCAGTGATCGAAGCCGCAGCCAGGCAGGGGGGCACACGGATTGAAGAGCCAATTGATGGCCAGGCCTTGGGGTGGCATCCGGCGGTTTCGGTTCAGGTGAGCATCGCTGCACCGAGCGTGGCCAGCGGCGACAACAACCAGTCGATGGTGTTGCATGTCCGGTATGGCGATTCAGACATTCTGCTGACGGGCGACATCGAGCGTGCTGCCGAGCGCGCATTCGTGGATGCCGGCGTAGACCTGGAGGCCGACGTTCTAAAGGTCGCCCATCACGGGGCGGGCACGTCGAGTGCGCCGGAGTTTCTGGCGGCGGTGCAGCCGCAGGTGGCGGTGATCTCGGCCGGGCTGGGCAACGCGTTCAATCATCCGCGGGACGATGTGCTGCGCCGGCTGCGGGGTGTGGGCGCGCAGGTGTTTCGGACCGACCTGGCGGGCGACGTGGTTGTGCGGACGGATGGGCATGTGATCACGGTGGCGTTGGAGCGGGCGTAGGTCAGGCGACGGCGATCATGGCTACGCCGGCGGCGACAAGCACCGCGCCGCCAATGCGTTCGCGGCGGAGCGGTTCGCCGAGGAAGAGGACGCCGAGGGCCGCGCCGATGACGATGCTGAGTTCGCGGGCCGCCGAGACATAGGGCGTTGGGGCCATGGTGAGGGCGGTGAGCACGAGGGAGTAGGCGGCTATGGAGAGCACAGCCAGTGTGGCTGCCTGGACCCAGGGTCGAGGCTGCCGAAGTGCGGTCCAGTCGGGCGGGCGAGCGGCGAAGATGATGAGCATGCCGACGACTGACAGGGCGTACATGAAGTAGATGTAGACGAGGGGATGAATGACCGAGACTCCCTGGTTGTCGATCAGGGTGTAGGCGGCGATGGAGACCCCGGTGGCGGCGGCGTAGCGGCCTTCGGGACGGGTGAGGGCCTGGATGGGAGCGAGCCAGGAGCCTGACTGGTTGCGTTGGATGTTGATGGTGTAGATGCCGAGGATGACGGCCAGGACGCCGGTGACGCCTAGGGCTGAGACCGGTTCGCGGAGGACGCCGACGGCGACGATGAGGACGAGGGCAGGGCCGAGGCCGCGGGCGATGGGGTAGGCGACGGAGAGGTCGGCGCGTTGGTAGGCGGTGGCGAGGGTGGCGAAGTAGAAGGTATGGATGATGCCGGTGAGGATGATCCAGATCCAGCCCTGGGGTGGGAAGGGGTTCTGGATGAGCAGGACGATGAATGGGGCGAGGAAGATGACGGCGGCGGCGACGATGGCCTGGAAGAAGAAGAGGGAGCTGCCGCGGTTGTGCTTGGCGATCAGGTTCCAGCTGGCGTGGAGGACCGCGGAGATGAGGATGAGGCCTAGCGCGCCGAGGGGCACGGGGCGCTCTCAGTGGGTTGTCCGCCGGGGGGCGGTTTCAGGTTCGCCGGATTAGCCCTCCCAGGGGTTGCCGCGGGATTGGAGCGGCAGATCGAGGCGGCGGCCTTCGAGGTGGCTGCGCTGGGGGCCGATGATCATGTCGACGACGACGGCGGCGTCGTGGATGCCGCTGGCGTCGACGGGGGCCCGGTTCTCGCGGAGGCAGCGGACGAGTTCGGCGCCGATGGTGCGGTTGCTGCAGGCGGTGGACTCGCGGCCGGGCCAGTCGGCCCAGTAGGGGGCGCCGGGGTCGTCGGCGGGGGGTGTCCAGTCCGCTGGGAGGAATGGCTCCCAAGCGCCGAGCTCGGGCTGGGGAAAGATGTCGCCCTGGGGGAAGACGTGGATGGCGGCGTCGGGCTTGGCGCGGGTGGTGACGACGGCGTTGCGGAAGAAGAGGTCGCAGCCGAGGGCGTCACCGCCGTTGGAGCCGTCGCCGATGGGGAGGGATTCGTAGGAGCCGATGATGCCGTTGGGGAAGGTGTAGGTGGCGAAGATGCGGTCGCCGACCTGGGGTCCGGATTCGTACATCTCGTCGTCGGCGGCGTCGCTGACCTGCGCGG